>JBPCQU010000076.1:0-2883 GCA_050997795.1 Solirubrobacteraceae bacterium
CGCCAGTTCGATCCGATACGGGCTACGCCTCGGCATCAACTCCCCTTCACGAGAGGACAGGATGCCACCCACGCTACGACGACGGGCGGACGCTAATACGTTGCCTTATTTACGTAGAAGAGCACTAAGTCGCACTACCGCCTCCGAACCGGCGCAGCGAGAACATCACCCCGAGCGAGATCACCAGCAGAACGATCGACAGCGCCGCGGCCGACTGGGGCGCGTCGTTCTCGATGTCGGCGAAGATCACGATGCTCGCGATCGGCACCTTTCCGGCCAGCAGCACCAGCGAGCCGAACTCGCCCACCGAGCGCGCGAACGCCAGCGCCGCGCCGGAGACGATCGCCGGACGCAGAGCGGGCAAAACGATCTTGGCGAAGGTGACGCCGCCGGATGCTCCGAGCGAGGTGGCGGCCTCCTCGACCTCCTGGTCGAGCTCGATCAGCACCGGCTGGACCGCGCGCACGACGAACGGCAGCGTCACGAACAGCAGCGCGACGACGATCGCCGCCCGCGTGTAGGCGAGGTGCACCCCGAACGGGCTGCCGGGGCCGTAGAGGGCCAGCAGGGTCAGTCCGGCGACGATCGTCGGGAGCGCGAACGGCAGGTCAATCAGCGCGCCGATGACCCGCTGGCCGGGGAACTCGTCACGGACGAGGACCCACGCGACCAGCGTACCCATCACCGCCCCGATCGCCGCGACCGCGAGCGATGTCCCGAGCGTCACCGCAAGCGCGCTCAGCGCCTCGCTGCTGGAGATCGCCCGGAAAAAGAAGCTCGGGCCCTGAGAGACCGCCTCAACCGAGACGGCAGCCAGCGGGATCAGGACGATGACGCTCATGTAGAGCGTCGCGACGCCCAACCCGAGACCGCCGCCACGAGCCGCCGCCGCGGCGGGTCGCGGCAGCGCGTGTGCGCTAGCTGGAGGCAGTTGGCACCCCCGCTTCCTGCTCGAGGTTCGTGACTGACCCGCTCGCGGGGTCAAAGAACTCGCCCTTGACCTTCTTCCAGCCGCCGAGCGAGGCGATCGTGAACAGCTGCGGCGGGGTCGGGAACTCCTTGGCGTAGCGCTTCAGCACCGACGGCAGCACCGGGCGGTAGCCGTGCTCGGCCCAGAGGGCCTGCGTGGCGGGCTCCCACAGCCAGTTGACGAATGCCTGGGCCTGCGTCTTGTGGGCACTCTTGGCGGTCACGGCGATCGGCGTCTGGATCAGGATCGTCTGCTTGGGGATCAGGTACTGGACCGCGAGTCCCTTCTTCTCGGCCGCGATCGCCTCGCTCTCGTAGGAGATCAACACGTCGCCCTTGCCGCCGGTGAACGTCTCGAGCGCCGCGCGGCCGCTGGAGTCCTGCACGCTGACGCTCTTGGTCAGCAGCGTCTTGACGTAGGCGAGCGCCTGCGACGGGGTCTTGCCCTCCTTGAGCTCGGCCCCATAGGCGGCCATGATGTTCCAGCGGGCGCTGCCCGAGGTCGACGGGTTCGGGGTGATCACGTCGACGCCGGGCTTGACGAGGTCGTCCCAACCGGTGATGTGCTTCGGGTTGCCCTTGCGCACCACGAGCACGACTACCGAGTCGGTCACGATGCCGTGCTCGGGACCCGAGTCCCAATTGCTCGCGACCAGGCCATCCTTGACCAGCCGCGTGATGTCGGGTGCGGTCGAGAACGCCACCACGTCGGCGGGCTGACCGGAGTCGACGGCCCGGCTCTGCGCCCCGGACGCGCCGAACGACTCGGTGAACCCGACCCCGTTGCCCTGGGGGGTCTTTTCGAACTGAGGGATCAGGCGGTCATAGGCAGTCTTGGGAGTCGAATATCCCACCAGCGCAAGCTGGACCTTGGCGCTTGAGCCTCCCCCTGCGCCGCTCGTCGCGGCGTCTGACGAACCGCCGCAGGCGGCGAGCGAGAGCGCGCTCGCCAGCGCCAGCGCCAGCCCGGCGACGGCGACGGCGCGGGCGCCGGCGCGGCCGATCTTGAAGGTTCGATGCATGACTCTCTCCAGACTTCACAAGTTTTTTTATCGCTTTAGTGCCCAACACGCGAGCAGTCTACACAAAGCCGAGTGACTTAGTTCAGATTCATGCTTCGCTAGGCTCCCGCGCCGCCATGCGTTTCTTCGAGTACGAGTCGCGCGCGATCGTCGCCAAGGCCGGTATTCCGGTGACCAGGCACGGGTTCGCGAAGACCGCTGAGGAGGCCCGGCGGATCGCCGAGCAGATCGGCGGCCCGGTGGTGATTAAGTCCCAGGTGCTGAGCGGGGGGCGGATGAAGGCCGGCGGGGTCCAGTTCGCCGACACGCCCGAGCAGGCGGCGGCGCACGCCGAGCACATCCTCGACCTGGAGATCTCCGGGCACATGCCGCGCGGGGTGCTGGTAGACGACCGGGCCCCGGTGAAGCACGAGTTCTACGCGGGCGTCGTCTGGGACGGGATCCGCAAGCGACCGGTGCTGCTGTTCTCCGACATGGGCGGGATCGACATCGAGGAGGTGGCCGAGCAGCACCCGGATCGCGTCGCCCGGGGGCACTTCTCCACCCGAACCCCGTTCTCGGACTGGCAGGCCAAACAGGTGATCGCATCGCTTCACATCAGCGGCTCGACGCTGAACCGCCTGACCCCCATCCTGGCCCGGCTCGCGCGCCTGTTCTTGACCTACGACATGACGCTGGCCGAGATCAATCCTCTGGGCGAGCTCGAGGACGGCTCGTTCGTCGCGCTCGACGCGCACATGGACATGGAGAACGAAGCCCGCCCGCGCCAGCAGGCGCTGCTGCATGAGCTCGGAGTCGGCGACGAGGAGACCCGTCAGGCGCGCGAGCCGACCCCGTTCGAGCTCGCCGGGGAGCAGGTCGACTCCCAGGACCACCGCGGGGTGGCCGGCAA
>JBPCQU010000162.1:0-2573 GCA_050997795.1 Solirubrobacteraceae bacterium
GACGAACTGCACTTCACCGGCGCCAGCCACCTGGTCGCGCGCCCGCGCGACCAGCTGTTCGCCAGGTTCGACCGCCACCACCCGCAACCCCCGCGCGAGCAAGCTGCGCGTCAACTGCCCCGTGCCGCAGCCGATCTCGAGCACCCTAGCTCCAGGAGCGAGTCCTGCTACATCGCACGCGCGGTCGACGAGCGCATCCGGGTAAGCCGGACGGTGGCGGTCGTACTCGTCGGCAATCTCATTGAACACCCTGCCGTAGCCGCGAACCTCAACGCTGTTCACCACGGCTGGAAGGTACAAGACCGCGGCTGAGCCGATCACCCGGCCGGCAGGGTGCGCACTGCACGCTGATGGTCTGAACTCGCGGAATGTCGCCCAGGCAGCCACGGGTTCGCCGCTTCTGCTTTAGCCGATCGCCGGCCGCGAGCAGAACTCAGGGGACGGCCGAATCGGCCGACGACGTGGCCTCTGGTTCGTGATTGCGGAGGTGTTGAGCCCAGCGGCTGCGTTGGTTCCTGATTCGGGTCGCGGGCATCAGTCATCAGGTCATGGACGACCCGGATCGAGCACCCGCGGCGTTCGCTTCGACACGTCGTGTCCGGGCCGCCCTCCGCGGGCATCCAACCGGATCATCAAACAGCTGTACTGGCGCCACCACGATCCACGATCGCGCCGCACCGAACCACCAAGCTCATCGGTTCCTCGCCTGGCGTCGGGCAGCCGGATCACCGGCGCGACCGCCAGCGCCGGCGAAGTGGTACCGCCAGCTGACGAAGCGGGCGACCAGGTGGTGGTCGACGTCCCCGGGCGTTACCTGCCGAGCAGCGCGCAGACGGCCGATGCCTGGACCGAGCGCAGCTGTGCCAGCAGGGCGCCCGTCGGCGCTGCGATGTTGAGCGACATCGTCACGGATCGCCGGCCATCGGCCGTGGCGGCGGCCCACTGCACGTAGCCGGGGAAGTTGCCGGTATGACCGTAGACGGTGCCGCAGCGCGTCTGGTAGCGGAAGATCGCCAGACCCGCGGAGTTCGTGCCGGGGCCCGGCGGGCTCGACGAGCCGCGCACGAACTGCATCTGCTGGCCCCGCTGAGCCTGGCCAAAGAACCGGGCGGCGAGATCCGCCCGGATGAACGTGCCGAGGTCGGCCGGGGTGGAAACGATCGCGCCCGACGCCCACGCACCGCTTGGGCTCAGAAACGTCGTGACGTCCTGCGGTGGCGAGCCCGGCCAGACCATATAGCCGTGCAGGAACGGCGCCGGCAGCGGGATCCTCAGCGTCGGGAAGGTCGTTTCGGTCAACCCTGCCGGCCGAAAGACGATCCTCGATAGCAGCTGACCGTAGGACTGCCCACTGACCCGCTGTGCGATCAGACCGACGACGATGTTGTCGGTGTTGGAGTACTCATAGCGTGAGTCGGGCGTGAAGTTCAGCCCCGCACCGCGTACCCAGTCGATGATCCGCATCGGCGAGACGTAGCCCCTGGGGTCGTTGGCCACCTGCTCGTGGAAACCATCTGACTGGGTGTAGTCTGGCAGTCCGCTGGTGTGATTAAGCATCTCGCGCACCGTGACCGCCGACCACGCCGCCGGCATCTTCCCGGGGAGCTCTTGCCCGATCGTGTCATCCAGACACAAGCGGCCTTGGGACACCAAGTGCAGCGCGACCGCGCCATTGAACGCCTTGGCGATACTGGCGATGCGCATGTGATCGCCCACGCGGGGTGCCCCGAGACGGGTGACGTCGGCCCTCCCAACTCGGAGGACGGTCGTGCGACCGTGGCGATACAGGGTCGCGATCGCACCGATCGGACCGCCAGGCGAACTGGGCGCAGCAGCCAGGGCTCAGCCCCTAACCAGCAAAGCGATCGGCCGCGTCGCGGCCAGATACGACTTCCACGCCGTCTGACCGCTGCACAGTCGCTGGCTCGGGCGGACCGACCGGCCGGCCCGCGGCGCAAAAAAGCCGCGCCAAGCCCGCTCGCCACGATCGAGCCACACGGCGGAGCGAGGCGATGTCGGAGCGAGTTGATTGCCGCCGATCCCAAATCGCTACCATTGCGGTATGAGCAAGCAGATCGCGGTTCGACTCTCCGACGAGCTGGTCGATTTCGTCGACACGATCGTGCAGAACGGTGACGAGCGCAGCCGTGCGGCGGTGGTCACCCGCGCCCTTGAGCGCGAGCGCCGGCGGATGATCGCCACGCGAGACGCGAGGATTCTCGCCGAGTCAGGTCCCGACCCTGATCTCGAGGCGCTTGCCGGCCACCTCGCCGGCACTTCGATCGATCTGTGATGCGAGCGATCCATCGGGCGCGACTGGACAAGTCCCGCCCGGTTCTCATCCTGACCCGCGAGGCGGTGCGCCCGCATCTGAACACGGTGACCGTCGCTCCGATCACCACGACGGTCCGTGGGCTCTCCACCGAGATCTTAGTCGACAGCGCCAACGGCCTGCAGGAACGCTCCGTAGTCGCGTGCGATCACATCACGACCATCCCGGTCGCCGTCCTCGGGAAGCAGATCGGCCGGCTCCTCGACGCCCAGGAGACCGACCTGACCGAAGCGATCCGCGC
>JBPCQU010000189.1:0-2504 GCA_050997795.1 Solirubrobacteraceae bacterium
GCGACCCGTCGAGCCGGTCAGTCTCCGTTGAGGACCTCTTCCGGGGTGTCGACGAGCTGTAGGCGCTCGGCGACGCCGGTCACGTCAAACAGGCGCTGGACCTGTTGAGATCCCTTCACGAGGCTCAAGACGCGTCCTTCCTCGGTCAGGCGCTGGTGGGCCCGGACGATCACGCTGAGTCCCGTGGAGTCCATGAACTCGAGCTCACGCAGGTCGATCACAACCAGCTCGGTACCGGAGTCCCAAACCCGCTCCAGCTGCTCCTCGAGCTCGGGGCTGGACGCGAGGTCGAGCTCGCCCCGGACAACGATGATCGCCGCCCGTCCCTCGCTTCGCACCTCTGTCGTGAACCCGATATCCACTCTGGCCCGAGCCTACTGGTAAGCGGCGTGCGTTGTCACCGCTCTGACGCGCATATCTCGCGCAGTCTCTGCAGCGAACCACGGAGCAGTCGTGAGACCTGCATCTGCGAGACGCCGACGCGCTCGGCGATCTCGGTCTGGGTCAGATCCGCGCCGAAGCGCAGGAGCAGGATCTGGCGTTCGCGCACGGGCAGATGTCGGGCGGCGGCGAAGATCGTCGCCTGCTCGTCCACCCGGCCGAGCCGTCCGTCCCGGTAGCCGATCGCTTCGAGCCGGCTGGTCGCGCTGCCGCCGTCGGTCGGTGCGGGCGCGTCGAGCGAGACCGTGTCGTAGGCCTCGCCGACCTGCAAGCCGTCGAGCACCTCCTCGCAGCTGCACTCCAGGTACTCCGCCAGCTCAGCGACCGTCGGCCCGCGGCCCCGGCTCGAGCCGATCTCGCGCCGAGCCTCGGCGATCCGCCGTGCCCGCTCCTGCGCGCTGCGATCGACGTGCAGGGCCCACGCGGTGTCGCGGAAGTAGCGCTTCAGCTCGCCGACGATCGTCGGAACCGCGAACGAGCTGAAGGCGAAGCCTCGATCGGGGTCGAACCGCTCAACGGCCTTCACCAGTCCCACGCTCGCTACCTGGACCAGGTCGTCGTAGGGCTCGTTGGACGATGCGTATCGCCGGGCGAGCTTGCGCGCGAGCGGCAGGAAGCGCTCGATCAGCGCGTCTCGGGCGCGACGATCACGCTGCCGCCGCCAGCGCCTGAACAACTCGGCTGAGCCGGCGGGACTTGCCGGTGGCCGGGTGGTTCGCGTCATCGCCACGCTGACCTCCTCGATCGCAGACCCAGCCGTTCTATCACAGCGCTCCGCAGGCCGATTGGGCCCGATGTATCTCAGCGCTGGTTACGCCGCTATGCGCGCGGCAAAGCGCTCTACGGCGGGGGACTCGCGATCGGCATCGAGCAGCTCGAGCACGGCCTCCTCGAGGCGCGAGCGGCGGCGGTCGTCGGGTCCGTTCAGGGAGCCGATCCGGTCCAGCGCGCCGCCGATCGTCCAGCCCGACAGATAGCGGTCGAACACGCGCGGGTCGATGTAGGACCGGCGCGCGACCGCGGGGGTATTGCCGAGCACCTCAGCGACGCCCCGGACCGCCCCGTCGATCGCGCGGCGGCGGGCGCGCGCCGAGATCGCGTCGCGTCCGTCGGCGGCCAGCGAGACGGCCGCCAGCACAGTCGCGTTCCAGGTCCGGAAGTCCTTGGCGCTGTACTGCTCGCCGATCTGGGCCTTGAGGTAATCGTTGATCTGGTCGGAGCGGACTCGGTGCCAGCGCCCTCCCTCACGGTAGGCGAGCAGCTGCTCGCCGCCGGCCCGCCGCCGCTTCAGCGCGCGGACCAGCTCGCTGGACAGCGGGTCCTTGACCGCCTGGACGCGTCTGATCCCGCCCTTGGCCAGGAAGTCGAACACCACTTCCTGATCGCCGGCTGAGACATGGCGCTTCTCCACCGTCGCTAGGCCGATGCCGCCGTCCTCGTCGGCGTACTGCTCGCTTCCGATCCGGAACAATCCGACGTCGAGCAGCCGCACGGCGCAGGCCAGGACACGTTCGGCCTCAAAGCCTTCGCCGGCGAGATCCGCTAGCACCTTCCTGCGTAGCCGCGGAAGCGCTTTGGCAAACGAGATCATCTCGTCGAACTTCCTACGGTCGCGGAGCTCGCGCCAGCGGGGGTGGTACAGGTACTGCTTGCGGCCCGCGGCGTCGATTCCCGTCGCCTGCAGGTGCCCGAGCGGGTCGGCGCAGATCCACACCTCCTGCCAGGCGGGTGGAATCGCCAGCGCCTTTATGCGCAGGATTTCCTCCGGGTCCTTAACCGCCCGGCCGCCGGCGTCCATGTAGGAGAAGCCGCGCCCTCGCCTGACCCGTCCCAGCCCGGCCGCGGAGCAGTCCGATCGTCGCAGTCGCGCTCGGCGCGGCACCGTTGCTGTCCCGGACGGAAAATTCACCCCTGCTCTATACCCGGTCAGCGGACGCTCAAGCCTGAGTGCGGTGGCGTTGCTGCCGGCCGACAGCGCCAGGCGCAGGTTGGAACACTCGAAACGATGAGCCGGGCCGCTTCCACGTCGGAGCTCGCGGGCTCGCTCGCCTCAGACCTGCTGG
>JBPCQU010000190.1:0-8099 GCA_050997795.1 Solirubrobacteraceae bacterium
GCCTGCCCGTGCTCTACGCCACGGTCGAAGTACAGCTCCGAGCACGGGCCGCAGGGACCGGTCGGCCCGGCTTGCCAGAAATTCTCCTCGCGCGGGCACTCGACGATCCGCTCGCGCGGGACTCCGATCTCGAGCCAGGCGTCGATCGCCTCCTGGTCAGGGCCGAGACCGAGCTCGGCGTCCCCGCCGAAGACGGTGATCCAGATGTCCTGCTCGGGGAAACCGAAGCCGTCGAGGGACAACGACCATGCGAGCTCGGCGGCGCCGCGCTTGAAGTAGTCCCCGAACGAGAAGTTGCCGAGCATCTCGAAGAACGTCAGGTGGGCCGAGGTCGTGCCGATGATCTCGATGTCGGCGGTGCGAAAGGTCTTCTGGCACGTGGTCACCCGCGGATGCGGGGGCTTCTCGACGCCCTGGAAGTAGGGCTTGAGCGGATGCATCCCGGCGACCGTGAACAGCGCCGAGGGATCGTGCTCGGCCGGGATCAGCGACGCGGACGGCAGCCGCAGGTGGTCGCGCTGCTCAAAGAACTCGATGAATGTGCGGCGGATCTCATCTGAAGTCATCGGAGGCCAGAGTGTAAGCGGCGCCGGGACGGGTAATCGTGCCCCAGCCGACCACCAGCTCTCCGTCCATCAGGCACGCGAGCTGGCCCGGCGCCGCTCCGTCGACGGCATCGCAGAGGTCGAGCGTGAGCGTCCGGTGGCGCCCGGCCGCGGGCTCGCCGGCCAGCGTGGCGCCGATCGGTCGCGAGCGGTAGCGCAGCTTGACACGGTCGACGCGCGAGCCGCGGCGGTGCAGGCGGGCGCCCCGCACCGCGACCCGCGAGCTGAGCAGCTTCGCCAGCGGCCCGACCGTGACCCGCTCGCTGTCCGGGTCCTTGTCGAGCACGTACAGCGGCTCGCCGCGGCTGAGCCCGATCCCGCGCCGTTGCCCGACGGTGAAGCGGTGCTGGCCGAGGTGGCGGCCCAGCTCGGAGCCGTCGGGGCCGACGAGCATGCCGGGACGGTCACCGAGGCCACCGTGGCGGGCCAGAAAGCGGGGACGGTCGGTCCCGGCGAGGAAGCACAGGTCCTGGGAGTCGGGCGTGCTCGCCACCGGCAGGCCCGCCTCGGCGGCGATTTCCCTCACCTGGGGCTTGCGCAGGTCCCCGAGCGGGAAGTGCAGCTTGGCCAGTGAGGATGGCGCCAGCGCGGCGAGCATGTAGGTCTGGTCCTTGGCCGGATCGGCCGCGGCGCGCAGGAGCGGCCCACGCTCGTGCTCGGGCTCGGCGATGCGGGCGTAGTGGCCGGTCGCCAGCCGCTCGCAGCCGAGCCGCTGGGCCAACTCGATCATCGCGTCGAGCCGCACGTGGCCGTTGCATCCCACGCACGGGTTGGGGGTCTCACCGCCCGCGTAGCCGGCGATGAACGGCTCCACCACGCCAGCGCGAAACTCCTCTCGGAGGTCGACTGTGAAGTGGGCCAGGCCTATCGAGTGCGCCAGCGAGCGCGCCTGGGCGACGGCCGATGCCGAGCAGCAGCTGCGTTCGGCGTCGTTCTCGGGGTCGGCCCACAGCTCGAGCGTGACCGCCACGGTCTCACCGTCTCCGTTCACGAGGTGGGCGGCCACGGCGCTGTCGACGCCGCCACTCATCGCCACCAGCGTGCGAAAGCCGTCGCTCGGCGCTGAGATCATGGCCTGGGCCCGGGCGGCGGCGCCGAGCGCGCGGGCCAGCGCGTCGGCCGCCAGCTCGGCGGCGTGGAGCTTGCCGGGGCTGAGCCCCCCAAGCTCGGCGGCGATCTCAGACGGGCCGATGCGGGCAGCCTCGAGCAACCAGGCTCCGCGTACGAGCGTCACCGCGGCGCTCGCGGCGGCGGTTGCCGCGCCGCAACCGCTGGCCCGAAAACCCGCGTCGGTCACGCGATCGCGAGCCGCGCTGAGCGAGAACGAGAGCTCGTCGCAACACGATCCGCCGCCCGCTGTGGCGGTGAACGCGTCCTGCGGCACCCGCCCCTGGCCCTGGTGGGAGGTCAGATGGTGCTCGAAGGCGCGCGCGTCCATCTCGTCCTCACGCCAGCCGCAGTCCGAGCTCGCGGAGCTGGCGCGGCTCGACGGGCGCGGGGGCGCCGGTCAGCGGATCCGCGCCGCTGGTCGCCTTGGGGAACGCGATCACCTCGCGGATGTTGTCGCGGCCCGCGAGCAGCGCCACGATCCGGTCGAGCCCGAACGCGATCCCCCCGTGCGGGGGGGCCCCGAAGCGCAGCGCGTCGAGGAGGAAGCCGAATCGCGCCTGGGCCTCGCGCTCGTCGATCCCGATCAGCTCGAAGATCCGCTGCTGGACGTCGATGCGGTGGTTGCGGATCGAACCGCCGCCGATCTCGTTGCCGTCGAGCACGAGGTCATAGGAGCGCGAGAGCAGCGTTTCCGGGTCGTCCAGGTCAGCCGCGGTCGCAGCGACCCCCGCTGCGGTGGCCGGGGCGGTGAACGGATGGTGCTCGGCGTCCCAGCGCTGCTCCTCCGCTCGCCAGGCGAACATCGGGAACTGCACCACCCAGCGGATGTCGTGCGACCCGGCGGGGACGAGCGTAAAGCGCCGTGCGAACTCGAGCCGGAGCGCGCCGAGGACCTGCGCCGCGGTGGGGGCACGGTCGGCGACGATCAGCAGCAGGTCGCCCGGGGAGCCGTCGAGCCGGCTGGTGACCGCGGCGATCTCCTCGGCGCTGAGGAACTTTGCCATCGGCGAGCGCCAGGCTGGCTGGGCGTTGTCTCCGTCCTGCACGAACGCCCACACCAGCCCCTTAGCGCCGTGCTGCTTGGCGATCTCGGTCAGCGCGTCGAGCTCTGAGCGCGGCAGCTCGCGGGCGCCGGCGTTGATTCCGCGCACGACGCCACCGCTGCCCAGAGCGTCGGCGACGACCTTGAAATCCGTGCCGCCCAGCGCGCCGCCGAGGTCGTGCAGCTCGAGCCCGAAGCGGGTGTCGGGCCGGTCAGAGCCAAACCGCGAGACCGCTTCGGCGTGGGTCATCCGCGGCCACGGCGGCGCCGCGACGTCGAAGCCGGCGCGCTCGAACACGGCGCCGATCACGGCCTCGGTGGTCTCGAGTACCTCGTCCTCCTCGACGAACGCGAGCTCGACGTCGAGCTGGGTGAACTCGGTCAGCCGGTCCGCCCGGGAGTCCTCGTCGCGAAAGCAGCGGACGATCTGGTAGTAGCGCTCGAAGCCGCCGATCATCAGCAGCTGCTTGAACAGCTGCGGTGACTGGGGCAGCGCGTAGAACGAGCCGGGAGCGACGCGAGCCGGGACGAGGAAGTCGCGCGCGCCCTCGGGCGTCGAGCGAGTCAGGAACGGGGTCTCGATCTCGAGGAAGTCGAGCTCGTCGAGGACGTCTCTGATCGTCTGGACGACCCGATGGCGGAGCGCGATCGCCTCCTGCATCGGCGGACGGCGCAGGTCGAGCGAGCGGTGGCGCAGGCGCAAGCCTTCGTCGACGCCCGAGTCCTCGTCGAGGGGGAACGGCGATGTGTCGGCGTCGGCGAGGATCCCGAGCTCGGATACCACCAGCTCGATCTCACCGGTTGACAAATTGGGGTTCACGTGCTCGGGTGCCCGGCGGTTGACCACGCCGGCCGCGGTGATCACGTCCTCGGAGCGCAGCGAGTGCGCACTGGCATGGGCCTGCGGCGCGGACTCGGGGTTGAACACGAGCTGCAGGAGCCCCGAGCGCTCACGCAGGTCGATGAAGATCAGCCCGCCGTGGTCGCGGCGGCGGTGGACCCACCCCGAGACGCGCGCCTCGGTGCCGGCCCGCCCGGCGTCGAGCTCGCCGGCCCAGCTGTCGCGGTAGCGGTTGGGCTTGGGGCTGTGCTTCATGCGGTTGGCGCTCACCCTCGTGGTCATACCAGCCTGCTCCCGCGCAGGATCGTGGGGATCACGGCCTGGCGCTCGAGCTCGGTCTGCTCGCCCGACTCCATGTCCTTGAGGCTCGTCGAGGGATCTGATCCGATGATCGCAACGTAGCGAGCGCCGAGCCGGTCGGCCTGCTTGAGCTGGCCCTTGAGCGACCGTCCGGTCAGCTCAAGTTGGGCGCTGAGCCCGGCTCTCCGCGCTTCGCCGGCCAGCGCGAAGGCGCTCCGGCCCGCCTCGGGGGCGGCGAGCGCGACGTATAGGTCAACGGGGTCGGGGGCGATCGGTACCTGGTTACCCGCGAGCAGCATCCGCTCAACGCCGGCGGCCCACCCCGAGGCCGGCGTCGGGTGGCCGCCGAGCTGCCCGATCAGCCCGTCGTAGCGGCCGCCACCGCCGACCGTGGACTGCGCTGCGCCGAGCGCGTCGGAGGTGAACTCGTACAGCGTGCGGGTGTAGTAGTCGAGCCCGCGCACGAGCGTCGGGTCGAGCTCGTAGCGAAGCTCGGCGTCGTCAAGCATCTCGCGTACGCGGGCGAAGTGCTCGGCGTCCTCGGGAGCCAGCCGGTCGAGCAGCTTTGGCGCGCGCCGCATCGTCTCGCGCGTGACGCCGTCCTTGGCGTCGAACGCCCGCATCGGGCTTACCTCGATCCGCGCCACCACCTCGGGCGAGAGCTCGTCCTCGTGTGCGCGCAGGTAGGCGGTCAGCTCCTCGCGGTAGTGCGCACGCGTCTCGGGAGTGCCGAGGCTCGAGAGCAGCAGCCGCGCGTCTTTGACGCCGAGCGCCTGCAGCAGCTCGGCCAGCAGCAGGATCAGCTCGGCGTCGCTCTCGGGCGTCTCGGTGCCGATCGCCTCGGCCCCGACCTGCCAGAACTGGCGGTAGCGTCCGCGCTGCGGCGCCTCCGCCCGGAAGAAGCTCGACAGGTACCAGAGCTTGACCGGCTGGGGCAGCTTGTGCATCCCGTGCTCCAGGTAGGCGCGGCAGACCGGCGCCGTCCCCTCCGGACGAAGGGTCAACGAGCGCCCGCCCCCGTCGTCGAACGTGTACATCTCCTTCTGGACGATGTCGGTCGCCTCCCCCACCCCGCGCGCGAACAGCTCGGTGGACTCGAACGTGGGCGTTTCGATCCGCCGGTAGCCGGCCGCGCCGAGGATCCGCTCGGCGTGCGCTTGGAGCACACCACGGCGCGCCGCGTCGGCGGGGAGCACATCGAACGTGCCTCTAGGGGCCTGGATCACACTCACGGGGCTAGCCGCTTTGAGCTTTAATTTTGGTGGGGGAGCTCGCGCAGGAACGGATTCGTCGCGCGTTCGGCGCCGAGCGTCGTGATCCCCATGTGCCCGGGATAGACGACCGTCTCAGGCGGGTACGCGCTGACCAGCGTCTCGATCGATGCCAGCAGCGTCGGCCAGTCGCCCCCGGGGAGGTCGACGCGGCCCACCGAGCCCTGGAACAGCACGTCGCCGGAGAACAGCACGCCTTGATCAGCGAGCGCGTAGCTGACGTGGCCGGGGCTGTGACCGGGCGTGAAGGTGACCTCGAACGGCAGTCCCGCGAGCTCGAGCGTCTCGCCTCCGGTGACCGTCTCGTCGGCGGCGTAGCTCTCAAACGGCCCGAATCCCGCGCCACCGGGTACGTAGTCCATGACGTTGGCCAGCACCTGGGTCTCGAGCTCGGGGCAGTACACGGTAGCGCCCGTCGCCCGGGTCACCGGCGCAACGGCGCCGATGTGATCGAAGTGGGTGTGGGTGAGCAAGATCGCCTCGAGCCGCTCGATCCCGAGCGCCTCGATCGCCTCGAGGAGGCGCGGAGCCTCGTCGCCGGGGTCGATCATCACGGCGGTGTCGGAGCCCTTGGCGCGGACGATGTAGCAGTTCTCCTGCAGCGGTCCGACCGTGAACATCCGCGCATCGATCACTTGACGATTCCCTTCTTGCGCTGCCGCCGGCGCCACAGGTAGAGCTCGAGGTAATACCCCGTCGGCACATAGAGGGCGAACGCGAAGATCGCGAACAGGATCGCCGCGACGATGTTTCCCTTCGAGGTCAGCAGCAAGAACAGGAACATGAACGCGGAGGCGAGCAGCGCACGCTTGATCGCGCCGTTCCACGTCGGCTGTTTGTTCAGCCTCGCTTCTCGGGCCTGCTCCCGGGTCTGCTTCTTGCGCTCGTCAGGGCTCGGCGGGCGGCCGGTGCGGCCCCTTGTCGTGACTGTGCCGGCGGCGGTGCCCCGATGCTTGGTGCGGCGCTTTCGCTTCGTCTGTGCCATGGGTCTGATGAGGGAGCTTACGCGGTGCGCGCGCCGTGAGCCAGCGCCTCCTCGATGGTCGCGTAGCCACGCAGCGTCACTCCGGGTGGGAAGCCCTCGAGCGCCGCGCGGGGCGCGAGGCCGACGAGCTCGGCGCCCGCCGGCTCGGCGTGCCGGGCGACCGCGGCGACCACGTCCTTGAGCGGCGTGGCGCGGGGGTCCTCCACGTTGGTCGAGACCTGGGCGAGTCCCCGATGCGCGAGCCACAGGCCGATCGCGCGGACGCCGGGCAGGCCCTCGGTCCCCCCCTCCCGGATCGGCGCCGCGATCGACTTCGCGTCCTCGAACGTCGCCGTTGGCTTCAGCTCGACGTGGAAGGCGATCAGCGGCGCGCGCGCGGCTACGAGCACGGCGCCGGCGCTGGGGTGCAGCCGCGGCGGCCCGAAGTCAGGCCCCAGCTCGCCGGCCTCGATTCTGCTCGCCAGGGCCCGAGGTCCGCCTCGACGCAGCTGCGCGCGGGTGCGACCGCCGGCGAGGATGCCGTACAGGAACACGGGCAGCCCGAGGCCGTGGCCGAGGAGGTCGGCGAGCACCAGCGCCTCGGCGCAGGCCGCGCCACGGTCGGCCGCTTTGAGGTAGATGATCGGCGCGACGTCGATCGCGCCGACGCGCGGGTGAGCGCCGTCGTGGCCGTCGATCGTCACCAGCTCGACTGCTTTCGCCGCCCCGCGGGCGACCGCCAGCGCGAGCTCGCCTGGGGCGCCGGCGAGGGTGTAGGCGCTGCGGTGGTGATCGGAATCGGAGTGGACGTCGAGCAGGTGAGGGCCGAAGGCCGCCCCGACGGCCTCGATCACGGTCGCGTCGCGTCCCTCGGAGACGTTTGGGTACGCGAGCAGCGTGGTCACTGGTCGAGCACGTACCGGCCTGTGTCGAGCACCGTCGTGTCGCCGACTCGGAGCGATGCGTCGAGCACCACGACGTCGAGGTGGATCGGGACCGACACGCTGCCGCCGATCCCGGCGCTGGCACCGAACGCGACATGCACGGTGCCGAGGATCTTCTCGTCCTCGAGCACGTTGCCGGTCAGCCGCGCGCGATCGTTGGTGCCCACCCCCAGCTCGGCCAGGTTGCAGCCGAGCTCGCCGTGCGCCTGCAGCAGCTGGAGGTACTCGGATCCTAGGCCTCGTTGCGCGCCGACGATCCGCCCGTCCTGCACGGTCAGCGTGGCGGACTCCTCGGTCAGGCCGAGCGGGGCGAGGCTCGAGGCGACGATCGTGCCCTCGCCGCCGCGGGGCGCGATGAACCCCTCGCCGGCGGGCAGGTTGCCGAAGGCGCCGGGATGGCGAAGGTCGCCGTCGTCGGCGATGCCGGCGCGGCCGGTCAGGTCGAGCGTGAAGTCAGAGCCGAGCGGACAGGTCAGATGGGCGCTCGTCGCGTCGCCGAGCAGCTTTGCCACCGACCGTGACCGCCGGGCCATGACGTCGAAGTCGACCGCCATCACGCGCGAGAGCATGTCCTCGGTGACGCCGGGGAGCGTCGCGCCGCGGGCGCCAGCGTCCGACGCGCGCTTGCGCGCGGGCGTGTGACTGAGAGAGCGGCTGGTCGGCGCGATGAACACGTCACACGCGCTCATCGCGGCCGCGATCGGCCGCGCTGGATCGGTCCCGTTGGTTGCGCGCTCGTCCATGATCGCCAGCACCGCGTCGGCGCCCGCGCGGGCGGCCCGGTCGCGCAGCGCCTCGCCGATCGCGCGGGTCTCCGGGTCGGCGACCACCAGCACATCCTCGCCCTCCCTGACCGCCAGGCAGCGCTCGATGACGGTGCTGACGGCTGCCTCGAGGTCCGGCATCGCCACGGATCATATGCGCCGCCGATGCGGGCGGCCTGACGATCGCCGTCGTCGCGAGCGCCTCCGGGCCACCCTCCTGCTGACGAGCTTCACGCGCCCGGCTGCACCCCCGGGCGC
>JBPCQU010000233.1:0-7463 GCA_050997795.1 Solirubrobacteraceae bacterium
CCGCATCGTGTACTGCAAGGATGACGACCGGCGCGGCTCATATGAGCAGACGGCGTTCGACTTCCTCGGCTACACGTTCCGCCCGCGGCTGTCGAAGAACAAGTTCGGGAAACACTTCGTGGACTTCTCTCCGGCGGTCTCGGGTGAGGCAAAGACGCGGATGCGGCGCGAGATGCGCCGCTGGGGCGTCGCTCGCCGCTCGGACAAGACCCTCACGGACCTGGCGCTGATGTTCAACCGCCAGCTCCAGGGCTGGATCAACTACTTTGGGTGCTTCTACAAGTCCATGTTGTATCCGGTCTTTCGCCACTTCAACGAGATCCTCGTGAGGTGGGCATGCGGAAAACACAAACGACTGCGCCGCCACAAGGGCCGGGCGCGCAGGTTCATCGCTGACGTCGCAAGACGCCAGCCCGGCCTGTTCGCGCACTGGCGCTTCGGCGTGCGCCCTGACGGCTGGACGATGGGAGCCCGGTGAGCTGAGAGGTTCACGCCGGGTTCTACGAGCGCCGGGAGGTGAGATCCCTCCCGGCGACTCACCTCGTCGTGATGGTGTCCGGCACCCGGGCACACGCCGAGACGCGGCGCGAGACGGTCAAGGACGTCCTGGCTCCAATGGGCCTCAAGCTCTCGGACGCCAAGACGCAGGTGGTTCACATCGATACGGGGTCGGGTCGAGCCGGGGCGCGGTGCCGGCATTGCTGCCGATCCGTTTCCCCGACCCGCCCACCGAACCGGACTTGCCCGTTCCCGAGCATCCGGCTCTCCACAGGACATGCGATGGCTGATCGCGGCGCTGGGTCATGCAACTGCGGCCTTCGGCCGGCTGGTGGCCTGGTCTGTTCCGGTGGCCGCCCACGGCGAGGGGATGCGGTGGCCGCGATATTGGTATCGGGTCACCGGGACCTCGGCGGGCCAGGCGAGCCTCGCGCCTTCGGGTCCGGTCCAGTGGCGCCCCCAGTACTTCCGTCTGATCTGTTTCCAGGTCAGCCGCGGGTACTTCTTGCGCAGCCATCGCATCACTCGCCACCACAGGTAGTAGCTGAGATAGGCGAAGCAGCGTTTGCTCGCGGCGTGGCGGTAGTAGTTGGCCCATCCGCGCAGGATGGGGTTGAGCGCATGGATCAGCTCGTCGAGCGAGAGGTACGTCGTGTTGCGTTGGGTCAGCGTCTTGATGCGGTGCATGACACCGCGGACTGCTCGTTCGCTTGGGAATGTGTAGGCGACGTGCTTGCCAGCGGCCCGCCAGGGTCGCCGCTTGATGCGGAACCCGAGCAGGTCAAAGCCGTCGTCGACGTGAGTGATCGCGGTCTTCTCGGGCGAGAGCGTCAGTCTCATGTGCTCTGCCATGAACTCGGCGGTCTGCTCCTTGAGCGCGTGGGCTTGGGCTTCGGTGCCACGCACCAGCACCACGAAGTCATCCGCGAAGCGGATCATTCGATAGCTGGGGAGGCCGTTGGCCCGGTCGCGCGCACGCTGGTTGTGCGTGCGGGCGGCCCATGCGGTCTCGAATTAGCGGTCGAGTACCGAGAGGGCAATGTTCGCCAGCAGGGGCGAGAGGCTCGACCCTTGCGGCGTGCCCGATGGCGTCGCGGCCAGGGTGCCATGCTCGCGCATGACCCCCGCGGCGAGGAACCGTCGGATCAGTGCCAGGACGCGCTTATCGGTCACCCGACGGCGCACCTGCTCCATCAACAATCCGTGATGGATCTGCCCGAAGGAAGACACGACACAAGACCCACCTGTCAATGGCTTCCCGGCAACGGTGCGGGTTCTGCGGCGCCGGCACGCGTGGGAGGGCCGCTCACTTGAGCTGATGGGCTGGATGCGCCGGGGTGGCCGGCTGGAGCTGATCGTGATGCTGCCCGACGACAGCCATCTGATGGTGCCGGCCGCGTGGACTGACCTGGAGGCTCCGGTGGGGTCGCCATCGGCCGGGACGCTGGGTTCGTTGTCGGATCTGTTGGCGGCGCGCCGGATGCTGGAGCCGTTGCTTGACCGTGTCGTCTGGGCTGAGCGCGATGATCGCGCTGAGGAGACCGAGAGTGCAGCTGCGTCTGGAACTGGCGGAGAGCCCGGCGCCCGCGGTGGCGTTGTGGGAGCTGGTCGGCGAGCCCGAGCGCCAGAGCGCGATGACGGTGCTGGCGGCGCTGATCGCGCAGACCGTCGCGCCCGGGGCGGTCGGCGATGAGCTGGTATCGCTTGGAGACGCGAGCGCGGCTGGAGGACCGGATGACTGAGGGCAGGATCGACGGCAGCGCGCTGCAGCTGGTCTCCGTCTGCCTGTCAGATGATGGGGCCGGGGAGATCAGCGATGCACTCGGGCGGCTGGTCGCGCCGGCGCCACCGGTGGTCTCGCACTTGCGCCCAAGCGAGGCGCGCGACCTCGCGTTCTGTCTGCTGGAGCTGGCGGAAGTGGCCGAGCGTCGATCGGAGCCGGAGGAATGAGCGAGCGCTCGAAACTGACCAGCTCGCATCTGCGCCGCCAAGCGTTTGTGTATCTGCGCCAGTCCTCCCAGGCGCAGGTCGAGCGCAACGTCGAGTCGACTGACCGGCAGTACGCGCTGGTGGCGCGCGCGGTCGAGCTGGGGTTCGCGCGCGAGCAGGTCGTGGTTATCGATGAGGATCTCGGGATCTCCGGCTCCGGGCTCTCGGAGCGGTCCGGGTTCGCGAGGTTGACCGCGGAGGTCGCACTCGGTCACGCCGGGCTGGTGGTCGGCCTGGAGGTCTCCCGGCTGGCGCGCAACAACGCCTAATGCCGACGTCGGCATTAGGCGTTTCATGCCGACCTTGTGGTTATGCCGACCTCGGATCAGAACTCCTTGCAAAATCGGGAATCGAGTCTCGTTGAGGTCGGCATAATCGCGCGGGTCTGATCGAGGGTTCCTCTCTCTGTAACCAGAGAGAGGAGCGATGATGAGGGCACGATCCGGTGTGCGGATGACGGGGCCGCTGGCGGTGTATTCGGTCGGCTTCGGCGCGGACCTGGTTGATCGGGGGTACACGTTGTCGTCGGCGGAGGGTCAGCTGCGGCTGATGGCGCATTTGAGCCGCTGGCTGACCGAAGAGGGGCTGGAGGCTGGCGGGCTGACGCCGCAGGCGACGGAGCGATTCCTGCGCACCAGGAGCGCGGGCTATGTGAAGTTGACGAGCCAACGGGGACTTGACCCGCTGCTGACTTACTTGCGCGGGATTGGCGTGGTGCTCGGGCCGGAGCTGCCGGCTGTGGTCACGCCGGTCGAGCGACTGCTGGCCGACTACCGCGACTATCTGGTCGCTGAGCGAGGGCTGGCGGCCGGTTCGGTGCGCCTGCGTGAGCGTGTCGCGAGCCTATTCTTGGCCGAGCTGCCCAACCCAATCGAGGTCGCTCTGGGGCGACTTGAGGCGCGTCAGGTGACCGAGTTTGTGGTGCGCGAGTGCCGGCCCGGACGACGCGGCTTGGCTTCTGCGAAGACGCTGATCAGCGGGCTGCGGTCGTTATTGCGCTTCCTGCATGTCGCGGGCTGGGTGCCCGTTCCCCTCGTCTCCGTCGTCCCGAGCGTCGCCGGCTGGCGGCTGAGCTCGCTGCCGCGGGCGCTCGGCGCCGAACAGGTGGCGCGGCTGCTTGGGAGCTGTGACCGGGAGACGGCGGTCGGCCGCCGCGACCTCGCAATCCTGACGATGCTGGCGCGTCTGGGTCTGCGCGCGCACGAGGTGGCCGCCCTCACGTTGGATGATGTCGACTGGAGGGCTGGGGAGGTGACGATCTGCGGCAAGGGTCGACGGTTTGAGCGGCTGCCGCTGCCCCATGATGTCGGCGAGCCGCTGGTCGACTATCTGCGTGGTGGCCGTCCGCGTTGTCGGTGCCGCAGGCTGTTCTTGCGTGTTCGCGCTCCGCAGACGGCGATCTCGCCGGCCGGGGTTCGCTCAGTTGTTCATCACGCGTGCGATCGGGCGGGGCTGCCGCGGGTGGGCGCCCATCGGCTGCGCCACACGGTGGCGACCGAGATGCTCGGGGCGGGCGCGCCCCTTTCGGAGATCGGCCAGGTGTTGCGCCACTCAAGCCTGGGCACGACCGCGATTTACGCCAAGGTCGACCGCACGGCGCTGCGAACTATCGCCCGTCAATGGCCGGGAGGTGCGGCATGAGCTCTGTGCGAGAGGCCGCCAACGATTACCTGCGGATGCGCCGCGCGCTTGGCTTCAAGCTCGAGAGCCAGGGCCAGCTGCTTGAGCGCTTCGTCTCATACCTCGAGCAGGCTGGGGGCGGCACCGTCACAACCGAGCTGGCGCTGGCGTGGGCCACCCAGCCCGCGCACGCCGACCCGGTCTGGTGGAGCAAGCGGCTGTCGGTAGTGCGCGGGTTCGCGCGGCATCTGCAGACGCTCGATCCGGCCGCCGAGGTGCCCTCGGCGCAGCTTCTGCCCTACCGCCGGCGGCGAGCGATCCCCTACCTGTACTCGCCTTCTGAGATCGTCGCGCTGATGGACGCCGCCGAGGAGCTCGCCTCCCCGCTGCGGACGGCGACCTACCGGACGCTGATCGGGCTGCTGGCGGTGACAGGCATGCGCGTCGGCGAGGCGATCCGTCTTAACCGCGCCGATGTCGATTGGGACAAGGGGCTACTCACGATCCTCTCAACCAAGTTCGGCAAGGACCGCGAGGTGCCGCTTGACCCAAGCGCCGTGCGGGCGCTCGCGGCCTACGACCGTCGACGCGATCAGCTCTGTCCGCAGCCGACGGCCCCCGCGTTCTTCGTCTCAACGGCCGGCACCCGGCTTCACGCCGCCAACGTGCGGCGCACGTTTACCGGGCTTCTCCAGGCCGCCGGGCTCGGGCGGCGCTCCCCACGCCGCCGCCAGCGGCTGCATGACCTGCGCCACAGCTTTGCGATTTGGACTCTGCTCGACTGGTATCGCAGCGGCGCAGATGTGCAAGCCCGCCTGCCGCTGTTGTCCTCATACGTGGGCCATGTCGAGCCGTCTTCGACCTATTGGTATCTGTCGGCGGCGCCGGAGCTGCTGGAGCTCGCCGCCCAACGCCTCGAGCGTGCGGAAGGAGCAGCGCGATGAGCTCGCTGGCCCCTACGCTGGAAGCGTTTTTCACCGAGCGGCTGCTGCGCCAGCGCCAGGCCAGCCCAAACACCGTTGCCTCCTACCGCGACGCGTTTCGGCTGTTGCTCGGCTTCGTCTACCGGGAAACCGGCAAGGCGCCCTCGCGACTCGATCTCTCAGATCTCGACGCGCCCACGATCGGCGCGTTCCTAGAGCATCTCGAGCAGGAGCGAAACAGCAGCGTGAGCACCCGCAACAACCGGCTGGCCGCGATCCACTCGTTTTTTCGCTTCTCCGCGCTGCGCCACCCCGAGCACGCCGGGCTAATCCAACGCGTGCTCGCGATCCCTGCCAAACGTACACAGCGCGCGATCATCGCCTACCTCACCGAACCCGAAGTCGACGCGCTGCTCGCCGCGCCGGACCGCTCGACCTGGGCCGGGCGGCGCGACCACGCGCTGCTGCTCACAGCGATCCAGACCGGCCTACGCGTCTCTGAGCTGACCAAGCTCACCTGCGGCGAGGTCGAACTCGGCTCGGGCGCGCACGTTCGAACCGTCGGCAAGGGTCGCAAGGAACGGATCACGCCGCTTACCAGCCAGACGGTCGCGGTGCTCCGCGTCTGGATGCGCGAGCGCCGCGGCCAACCTGCAGACCCACTGTTCCCAACACGCACCGGCGGCCGCTTGAGCCGCGACGCCGTCGAACGACGCCTGGCCAAGCACACCGGCCTCGCTCGGCGACGCTGCCCGACCCTGCGCGGCAAACAGATCTCCGCGCACGTGCTGCGTCACACCGCCGCGATGAGGCTGCTGCGCGCCGGCATCGACACGGCAACGATGGCGTTGTGGCTCGGGCACGAGGAGGAACGCACGACCAGGATCTATCTACACGCCGACCCGGAGCTCAAAGAGCGCGCTCTTGCCCGCACTGCGCCCCTGAACACCACGCCCGGACGCTACCGAGCACCCGACACGCTGATCGCCTTCCTCGAGGAACTGTGACCGCGATTATGCCGACCTCAACGAGACTCGATTCCCGATTTTGCAAGGAGTTCTGATCCGAGGTCGGCATAACCACAAGGTCGGCATGAAACGCCGACTGGTATCGGCTGCTGGATCTGTGCGGGGTGACTGACACGGTGATCGGCGATGCCGACGGGCTCTATCACCCCGGGTCGTTTAACGACCGTCTCCTGTTGGGCTTGAAGGGCACAATGTCTGAGGCCGAGCTGCACGTGCTCAGGGCGCGGTTGGAGGGCGGGATTCGCAACAAGGCCGCGCGCGGCGAGCTGCGCAAGGCGCTGCCGGTCGGGCTTGTGTGGGGCGAGGAGGAGGGCGAGATCCGGCTTGACGGCGACGAGGCGGTCCGCGGCGCGATCGCCACGATCTTCGATCGCTTCGCCGAGCTCGGTTCGGTCCGCCAAGTGTGGCTGTGGATGCGTCGCGAGCGGGTGCGGTTCCCGATGCGCCGGTTCGCGCACGGCGAGATCGAGTGGATCGTCCCGACCTACCATCAGATCCACAGCGTGCTCGAGAGCCCCGTCTACGCCGGCGCCTACGCGTTCGGGAAGACCCGCCGCGAGCGCTACGTCGACGAGCACGGGAACACGCGCCAGCGGATGCGTCGCCTGCCCCAGGCAGAATGGCAGGTGTTGATCTGGGATCACCACCCCGGCTACATCGACAAGGCCACGTTTGAGAAAAACCGCGAGCGGATCGCTCGCAACACCCACCCGCGCGCGCACGAGGCTGGCGGCGCGATCCGCGAGGGCGCCGCGCTCCTGCAAGGAATCGCGGTCTGCGCGCGCTGCGGACGCAAGCTCAACGTGCACTACGACGGACGACGCGCTCAGGCCCGCCCGAGCTACTACTGCCCGGGCAGCATCCTAGTCGAGGGACGCGGCAGCTGGTGCCTGCGCGTCGGTGGCGTGCAGATCGATCAGGCGGTCGCCGCCGCGCTGCTCGCGGCGCTCACCCCGGCCGGAGTGAAGGCGGCGCTCAGCGCGGCAGAAGCGCTCGAGGCCGATCACGACGCCGCCCTGGGCCAGTGGCGGCTGCAGGTCGAACGCGCCAAGTATCAGGCCGAGCGGGCCGAGCGCCGCTACCGCCAAGTCGAGCCCGAGCACCGGCTCGTCGCCCGCGGCCTGGAGCGCGACTGGGAGAACGCGCTCGCCGCGCTGCACGCCGCCCAAGCCGAGCTTGAGCTGCGCGAGCAACAGCGTCCCCGCACCCTCACCACGGTCGAACGCGAGCAGCTGCTGGCGCTCGGTGCCGACCTCGGGCGCGTCTGGTCCGCGGCGACCACCACCGACCGCGACCGCAAGCAGCTGCTGCGCACGCTGATCGAAGAGGTCACCGTTGACGTCGTGCGCGAACAGCGGCGCGCGACGCTCACGATCCGCTGGCAGGCGGGCGCGATCACCGAGCT
>JBPCQU010000260.1:0-2961 GCA_050997795.1 Solirubrobacteraceae bacterium
CGCTGATCACCGCCGTCACCCACTCGACCGACGAGGCGCGGATCACGCTGATCGGCGTGCCTGACCGTCCCGGCGCCGCGGCGTCGATCTTCGGGGCGCTCGCCGAGGCAAATTGCAACGTCGACACCATCATCCAGAACGAGCCGCGCCAGGAGGGCCGCGACGCCGAGGTATCGTTCACGATTGGCACCGAGGACCTGCGCGCCGCCGAGCAGGCGCTCGAACCGGTTCAGACTCAACTGGGAGTCGCGCGAGTGGATACCGACAGGGACATCGGCAAGGTCTCGATCGTCGGCGCCGGCATGCGCTCGCACCCGGGCGTGGCCGCCAAGGTGTTCCAGACGCTCGCGACCGAGGGGATAAACATCGAGATGATCTCCACCTCGCCGATCAAGATCTCGTGTGTGATTCGCTCCGGTGACGTTCCGCAGGCGGTGCGCGCCCTGCACTCGGCGTTCGAGCTCGGCGAGGGCGGGGTCGAGCCCGAGCGGGGCCCGCGGTGACCAAGCCGGGCGGCAAGCGCGTGGCCGTCGTGGGCGCCACCGGCGCCGTGGGCAGGACGATGCTCTCGCTGCTGCACGAGCGCGCGTTCCCGGCCCAGGAGATCGTCCTGTTCGCCTCACCGCGGTCGGCCGGGACCGAGATCGACGGGCGTCCCGTCCAGGTGCTCGACGATCGCGCCGACCTCGATGGCTTCGAGATCGCGCTCTTCTCCGCCGGGGCGGAGACCTCGCGCAGGTGGGCGCACCGGTTCGCCGAGCGGGGCGCCGCGGTGATCGACAACTCCTCGGCCTTCCGGCGCGATCCGGACGTGCCGCTGGTCGTAGCCGAGGTCAACGCGCACGCTCTGCGGGGTCACCGTGGCCTGATCGCCAACCCGAACTGCTCGACGATGCAGCTGATGGTCGCGCTCGCGCCGATCCATCGCGCGGTCGGGATCGAGCGGCTGGTGGTCGCGACCTACCAGTCGGTCTCCGGGACCGGCCAGAAGGCGATCGGGGAGCTCGAAGCGCAGGCCGACGCGTCGCTGCGCGGAACCGAGATGCCTTCGCCCGAGGTGTATCCCGATCACATCGCCTTCAACGTGATCGGCGCCGCCGGTTCATTCGCCGACGGCGACGACCACACCGACGAGGAGCGCAAGATGATGTTCGAGACACGCAAGATCCTCGAGGACGAGTCGATCGGGATCGCGGTCACGTGCGTGCGCGTGCCGGTGAGGGTGTGCCATTCCGAGGCCGTCAACCTCCAGACGCGAGAGCCGCTCTCGGCGCAGGACGCCCACGAGCTGCTGGCGAGCGCCCCAGGGGTGATCCTCGAGGACGTCCCGACGCCGCTTCGCGCGCAGGGCCGCGACGAGGTGTTCGTCGGTCGCATCCGCCGCGACGAGTCACACCCGCGCGCGCTGGGCATGTGGGTGGTCTCAGACAACCTCCGCAAGGGCGCGGCCACCAACGCGGTCCAGATCGCCGAGCTGCTGGTCGCCGAACGCGCGGTGTCCCCCGTTGCCTGACGATCTCTACGAGCTGATGCGGTGCGCCCCATCGACGCGCTACTTCACCTCTGACCCGGTCCCCCGCGAGCTGCTCGAGCGCGTGCTCGACAACGCGCGCTTTGCCCCCAGCGGCGGCAACCGCCAGGGTTGGCGGGTGATCGTGATCACCGACGCCGGCACTCGCCGCCGGCTGCGCGAGCTCTACGAGCAGCCGTGGAACGAGTACATGATCAACACCGGTGGCCGCGCCGCGCTCGACGCCGGGGCGGCGAGCGGGCTGGAGCCGGGGCGGCTGCGGATGCTGCGCGGCGCCGACGAGTTCGCCCACAACTTCGATCAGGTGCCGGTGCACCTCGTCGTGTGCGTAGAGCTCGATGCGCTCGCGATCACCGACTCGGGGCTCGAGCGCCCGAGCATCGTCGGGGGCGCCTCGATTTACCCGTTCGTGCAGAACGTGCTCCTGGGGCTGCGACGCGAGGGCCTCGGCACCGCCTTCACGACCCTGCTGGTGCCGGCCGAGCCCCAAGTTCAGGAGCTGCTCGCGATCCCCGAGGGCGTCGCGATCGCCGGGCACATCTCGGTCGGCTACCGAGCCGACCCATGGCCAAAGCGGCTACGCCGCAACCCAGTCGAGCAGTTCGCGTTCAGCGAGCGCTTCGGCGAGCCGTACTAGCGATCGAGGCCGCGGTCCTCGTCTCACGTCGGCGAGTGGAGGCTCGTGCTGCGATCAAAGCGGGTCCGCTCGTCGCTGTTGCTCCGCGTGGAGAGCCGCTGCGGCGCAGAGGCGTCGTCGCCGTCGTACGCGCGCGAGCGCTGGTCGAGGGGTGTAGGTTGGCGATTGGCACCGCCTACCAGGAAGGGAGCGCCGCGCCGATGTCCTCGCAGCAACGTCCTACCGGAGCAGCACTCGGCCGGCCGACGCAAACCCCTGCGAGGAAGGTCGCGCTGATCGCGGGCGCACTCTTCCTGATCACCTTTGTCGTCTCGATCGCAGCGGTGATTCTCTACGCCCCTGTACTGCACCCCGCCAAGTAATCGTCGGTGCTGGTGCCGGCACGCGCGTGCGCTTGGGCGCGGTCTGCGAGCTCATCCTCATCATCGCCAATATCGGCTCGGCGGTCGTGCTGTTCCCGATCCTCAAGCGGCAGAACGAAAGCCTCGCTCTTGGATACGTCACCGCTCGTCTCGCTGAAAGCACCTTCATCGCCATCGGCATCGTCAGTCTCCTTGCGGTCGTGACGTTGCGGCACAAGGCTGCGGGCGCGGATGCGGGCTCGCTCGTCACGACGGGCAAGGCGCTCGTCGCAATCCGTAATTGGACGTTCGTACTCGGGCCAGGCTTCGTTGTCGGCGTCGGAAACGGGCTGATCCTGGGCTACCTGATGTACCAGTCGCGCCTCGTTCCGCGAGGCATGGCCATGCTGGGGCTCATCGGAGGCCCTCTGATCTGCCTTTCGGGAATCGCC
>JBPCQU010000033.1:0-2695 GCA_050997795.1 Solirubrobacteraceae bacterium
CGTAATTAGACCAACCAACGTCAGCCGCCCGCGTCTGCTATCGCTAGGGGCATGACCCGGATCGCCGTCACAGGAGGAAGCGGTAAAGCCGGCCGCGCGGTTGTCCGTGACCTTGCGCAGCGCGGACACGAAGTCCTCAACATCGACCTGACGCCATCGCCCGACTCGTACTCGCCGGAAGCCCCGATCCCGTTCCTGCGCGCCGACGTGACCGACTTCGGTCAGGCGCTCGAGGCGCTTGGCGGCGGCCACACGCTGCCGGGGATCGAAGCTGTCGTGCATCTCGCGGCGATCCCCTCGCCCGCGCACGCGACGCCTGACCAGGTGTTCCGGACCAACGTCACGAGCACCTACTCCGTGTTCGCCGCCGCGCAACGGCTCGGCCTGGGGCGGGTGGTATGGGCCTCGAGCGAGACGACGCTCGGGCTGCCGTTCGACCGTCCACCCGATTACGCGCCGGTCGACGAAGCGCACGTGTACCCCGAGACGAGCTACGCGCTCTCGAAGGTGCTCGGCGAGGAGCTGGCACGGCAGTTTCACCGCTGGAGCGCGATCCCGTTCATCGGGCTGCGGTTCTCCAACGTTATGGTTCGCGAAGACTACGAGCGCTTCGCAGATTTCCAGGACGACCCGCAGTTGCGCAAGTGGAACCTGTGGGGGTACGTGGACGAGAGCCACGTGGCGCAGAGCGTACGCCTCGCGCTCGAGGCCGACGTGAGCGGCGCCGAGGCGTTCATCATCGCGGCGGCCGACACGGTCATGTACCGGCCGAGCCGCGAGCTGATGGCGGAGGCCTACCCCGGCGTCCCGGTGGCCGACCGGGTGACCGGCAACGACACCCTGCTCGACATCGGCAAGGCGCGCCGGACGCTCGGCTACGAGCCAGCCTTCCGCTGGCGCGAGCTGTTCTGAGGCTCGGACTAAGCGTTCAGCGCCACCGCCGCCTCGGGGGTCGCGACGTGGAAGCTGAAGCTTTCCTCCAGGTACAAGCGCACGACCTCGCGGTCGTGGTCGGAGTATCCGATCGAGAGATCCTGGCCTGATTCGAACAGGAAGTCGCCGCCGCGCTGGCTGATCACGACCGCCCCCTTGACTCCGGGCGCCCATACGATCGGGCCTTCGAGGATCTTGCGCAGGTGCTCGAGCAGCGGATAGCCGCCGTGCTCGGCCGTCTGCACGACGCGCTGATACTGCTCTCCGCCGAGCGCCAGCGCGTACGGCCCGCTGATGCCGCTGTGCAACAGCCGCTCGACGGCGGCGGCCACCGGTCGCGGGTACTTGTCGGGCGCGTTGCCGAGGTCCATCTGGTGGGGCGCGAGCTCGGCGATCCCGGCGATCGTGGCGTCTGACCAGCCGTGGAATACGGCTTTGTTCTCGGCCACCGCGACCTGGTGGGCGGCGATGTCGAGTGGCTCGAGGTCGGCATCGGCCGCGCCGCGGTCGTCATCGCGCAGCTCGGCGCGGGAGATCTCGAACTCTGCCCGGAGCTCTACCAGCGGCAGGACCCGACGTTGCTGGGCCGAGACGCCGTCGCAGGGCGCCGAGGCGACGTCCTGAACCCGTCCCAAATTGAGGGCCGAGTAATCCCATCCGAGCGGACCCGAGAAGTCGACCAGCTTGCGAGCAGCCAGCGCGGCGGTTAGACGCTCGCGGGTCTCGTCGTCGAGCAGCTTCCAGTTCGAGTCACTGATCGGGGCGTGTGAACGAAGCAGATGGTTGCTCATCGCCCGGCTCCCTTCAGGCTCCCGATCCCGAGCGAGCCCGTACCGTCGTCAACGCTCGCCCCGCTCGCGCCGCTCGCGCCGCCGTCGTCGTCACCCGCCTCGGCTTCGGCCTCCTCACCGTGGTCGACGATGTCACCGGGTTGGAAGAGCACGCCCTCGGCGATCTGCCGCCATGTCGGAGCGCGGCGCAGCAGGAACTCCAGGTCCATGCTGAAGTGCTTGAACTCTTCGCCCTGGGCATCGCGCATCACGGCCAGCGCCTCGGGATCGCTCTCGACCGCCAGGCGCTGCTCGTACCAGCCGATCGCTTCGGCTTCCTCGGTCAAGGACGCGCACAGGCGCGCGAACGTGCGCGTGGCGGGCGGCAATTCCTCGGGCGGCTCGTGATACTGGTCAAAGCCCATCTGATCTCCTCGTCGCGGTGGTTCGGTGACGAACTCTAGGGGGATACCCGCGACGCTGTGGGATGATCGCTGATGTGCCTGCTCGTGACAGTCGCTCCGAACGGCTCGCCGCGCGCGTGGCCACGGCTCCGCTCGCCGCCGCCGGCCTGATCGCGGGCTTCGCCGCCGCCGTGGCTACCGGCTCGCGTCCGCTCGGCGGCGTCGTGCTGGCCGCGTTCGGGCTGTCGTGCATCGCTGTCTGGCTGCGCCGCGACGGCCGGCGGACCGCTGCGCTGCTGACGGTCGTCGGCCTGGCCGCGTTTGCCGTCTCGCACGTCCTCGGGCTCGTGATCGGGGCCTGGCCCGCGGTGCTGGTCGTCGCCGCGGTTACCGCGGTGGTCTGCTGGCGGGTGTCTGACTCGCATCGCCCCAACGCGGCCGTCGACCCGTCAGCCCCGGCCGGCGCCGGGCGATCTCCACGGCCGGGGGTCAGGCCCGCGGCTGCAGCTGGCTCGCCGAGAACACCGCTCCGTTCGGATCGGCGAGGACCGTCCGCCTGAAGTTCGCGGCCTCGAACGGGGGCGCGAC
>JBPCQU010000141.1:0-8664 GCA_050997795.1 Solirubrobacteraceae bacterium
TCGGGGTTGGCGTTCCAGTAGTTGGTCAGGAGCACGCCGAGCTCCGCCTGGTAGGTCGCGAAGTAGTCATAGACGGCCCGGACCTCATTTGACTGGCGCGCGTCGAAGAACCGCGAGGAGGCCGCCAGCGCGCGTGACGTGGCCTTGATCGCGTTGTCTCCGAGGGAGACCTCGGGATTGAGGTGCAGATCCAGCGTCTCCGGGGCCTTGCGCAGGTTGTCGCGGATGTATTGCGTGGCCAGCGCGGCGAGCTTCTCGCGCTGCTGCGGGGTGTTACTGGCCTTTGCCACTGCCGCCAGGTAGTTGGTGGCGGTCCTGATATCCGCGATCACGCCATCGCTGTGGTGGATCAGCTTGTCCGCGTCGCTGTTGGCCAGGCGCACGTCCAGTTTCGCGACCTGGCCTTGCAGCTGCGTGACCTGCGCCCCGATCGCGCCGAGCTGCTCCTGCACCTGCTCGAGCTCGCTCTTGGGGAGATCGAGGCCGGCGCCCTTGGCCAGCTCGAGCAACCCGCCCAGCACCCCGCCGACGACCGATTTCGCCCCCGCCTTGCCAAGCGCCTTGAATACCTTGCCCACCAGCGCACCCGCCGCGGTCTGGGTGCCGGCGCTCGGACCCGCGGTCACGACAGCAGAGCTGAACCGGGCGGGGTCAGACGACCGCCGAAAGCCCGACTCGCCGCGTAGGATCCGCCGCGCCATCGCCCGGTTGAGCCGGTCGATCGAGCCGTAACGACGCACGTCGCGCACATACGCCCGGGCGCTGAACCAGTGCGGGCCGTCGCGCAGGTTCTGCCCCAGATCGGCCCACCACGGCACCCCGAAGTACCGCTTGACCTCCCGTGACGCCCGGCCAAGCCCCAGCCTCGGACGCTGCTGCCGCAATTGGACGACCAGCGTCGTCAGCGGATTGACCTCCACCACGGCGAGCGTCTGACCAGATTCCGTGAGGCTCCGCAGGCCGCCCCGGAGCCGCCGGTCGGCGGCACGACCACCCCGCACGATCACGCTGAAGCGCCGCGGAACCCGCCGCACGCTGACCAGCGCGACCCCGTTGGCGTTCGTGCGCCCGGACGTCCGCGGGGTCAGCTGACGCACCGGCTTGCCGCCGGCCATGATCACCACCCGACCACCCGCCACCGGATAGGCGCCGTTCACATACGCCCACACGGGAATCAGACCGGACACCGCCGGCGCCGCCCGCATCGGTCGCGCCCGGGCAGCCGGGGCGTGGGGCGACATCACCAGCGCAAGTGCGACGAACGGCACGACCAGCAGCAAAGGCAATCGCTTGTCAGAGGAGATCATGCCGGTGATCATCCGCGCTCGTCCACCGGGTCACAACGGGGAGATCCCTATACCGACCCCCCAAACTTTGCCGGGCTGAGGCCCGGGACGGACGAGCCACGCATGAGGCAGGAGGGAGTCGCCCGATGCGCGCGGTTCTTGCAAGCGTCCAAACTCGCATGGCTCGTTATGGGTATGAGCCTGGGGTAGGTTTGCGCCGCCTACAAACGAGGGTGCGAGGGGGCGTCCAGCGCTTGGAGTGCGGACAGCGTCACCGCCAGGCCGGAGGGGTGACAGTTGGCCGGATCTTTGATAACGGCGGAACTTTAGGCGTGAACGCCGGGTGCGCGCGGTGGGCCGTCCGCTTTTCGCTACGTTAGCGATTAGGGAGCCGTGAGAGGGCGGCGAACAGGCGCGTAGAGATTCCGGCCACGGTCAATCCGAGTAGCGCGAATCCGACGGACAGTCCCCCACCGCCAGTCCCCGGCACACACGGAAGTGGGCGACGATTTCTCCGGAGCCCGCGGTGGTGAGCGTCCCTAGCGCGACATACGCCGCGTCGAGGCCGTGCAGCCACGGGGGGCCCGCGTTTTCGCGGTAGCAGTCGTATATCCGACCCTGATGAACGATGAGCGCCAAATCGCGCCAAGGACACATCCAGCGCGGGCTGCGTCGTTAGCGCCGGATCATCGTCTGGGCATGTAGGCTCACCGGGTCGGCAGCCGTGGCCCGGGTTAGTGCGCCGGCGCCACCGCGTCGGAGGCGTAACCTACTTCTCGTCGAATAAGCGAAGGTCTGAGGGCTCGCGCAGCAGGTCCTCGAGGATGATGTTCCCCTCGGTGTTGTAGAGCTGGCGCATGTGCTCGTCCCAGGCCGCGCGAGAGCGGAACATCTCGAGCATCACCCACGTGTCCGTCTCGTCCTGCGGCTGCACCAGGTGCATGAAGACGCATCCCGGCTCGGTGAGGGCATTCTGACGCATGGACTGCAGCTGCGCCTCAGCTTCCTCAAGCCGGTCCAGTCGAGGCTTAATGGTGACGACGAGGAAGAGAGGGCGCTCCGGATCGCTGATAGGCCGTTCTTACCCCGAGGGTCCACCGCTGAATCTCGTTCCGGTCGGCGACGAGGGAGGTTGGGGACCACTATGATGCCGCGAGCGCGGCCTCCGCCGCGGGCCGCCCTGTGCGGCGGCGCGGGAGTCCATCGATCTCGTCGGGTGAGGTAAAGCGGATGTTCGTTGTCGTCGGGGAGGCGCTCATCGACTTGGTCGGGCAGCGCGGAGGCCGGACATTGGCCGCACATCCGGGCGGCAGCCCGGCAAACGTCGCGCTCGGTCTCGCTCGGCTGGGCGTCCCCGTGACGCTCACGACGCGTCTGGGGCGGGATGCGTTCGGAGAGATGATCTCGGCGCACCTGGAGGCCAGCGGTGTCCGGGTCGACGGAGGCCCGAAGGGGGGTGTGTCGACCAGCCTGGCGATCGCGACCCTCGCGGCGGGGATCGCCTCCTACGACTTCCGGATCGACTGGGATGTGGAGGCCCTGGCCCCGCTCCCGATCGAGACACGCTGTCTGCACACCGGTTCATTGGCGACGGTCCTCCCACCCGGCAAGGCGAGCGTCGTGGACCTTGTGGAGCGGGAACACAAGCGGGGTCGAGTGACCGTCTCGTACGACCCGAACGTGCGGCCCGCGCTGCTCGGAGACGCGGCGCGGGCGCGACCCGACATCGAGCGTCTCGTCGCCCTGTCCGACGTCGTCAAGGCCAGCGACGAGGACCTTCGCTGGCTCTACCCTGACCGGCCCGATGAGGACGTCGCGCAGGCCTGGCTCGCCTCGGGGCCCGCCCTCGTCGTCGTGACCCGCGGTGGTGCAGGTGTCTACGCCGTCTCCGCGGGCCTGGAGTTACACCGGCGGGCGGTGCCGCTCGATCTCGTGGACACGGTCGGCGCGGGTGATTCCTTCACCTCCGGTCTGCTCGACGGGCTGCACCGTGCCGACCTAGTCGGCGGCGCTCGTCGCGACGCGCTGGCGGCGATCGACGAGGCGACGCTCGGCAGCGTCGTCGATGCGGCGGCCCTGATAGCCGCGATCACATGCTCCCGGCCGGGCGCCGACCCGCCGACGCGAGCCGAGGTCGACGCCGCTCTCGCAGCCCAATGACTTGCATAACATGCGGCAACGGTTGGGCTCGGTCATGATGCTGCACGACCGCGGCGAGCTACGGACAGACTTCCGGCCGCTGCGGGTCACCGTCACGTACCACGCGCCCAGCCAGCAGCAGGAGCACGGCATCGGCAAACGCCTGATCGACGCGCAGGCCGCGAGAATCGGCGCCCTGCCCCATGCCCTGCGCGACGAGGGGGAGCTCACCCGGCGCTTCGCCGGGCGCCGACCCGGCCATCTTCCTCGACTGCGACGGCACGCTGACTCCGATCGTCGACCCCCGAGGACGCCGTGATCTCGCAGAGCATGCGCCAGGCCGTCCGGGGGCTCGCCGAGCGCTGCCCCGTGTGCGTGGTCAGCGGCCGCGACCGCCGCGTGGTCCACGGGCTGATGGGCGTCGACGACCTGATCGTGGCCGGAAGCCACGGCTTCGACATCTGGAGCCCGCAGGAGGGCACCCTCGAGCACGAGGCGGGCGGTGACTTCGAGGGGCTGATCGAGCGCGTCGCCGCACGCGTGCGGGAGGAGGCCGATCCGATCGAGGGGTCGCTCGTCGAGCCTATGAAGGCATCGGTCGCGCTGCATTACCAGCTCGTCGCCGACGCCGACCGACCGAGGATCGCGGCGATCGTCGACCGGCTGTTCGCCGAGCATCCCGACGAGCTCAAGGTCACCCCGGGCAAGATGGTCTACGAGATCCAGCCGCGGCTCGAGTGGGACAAGGGCAAGGCGGTGCTGTATCTCCTGGAGGCGCTGAGGCTGGACGGCGACGACGTCGCGCCGCTGTACCTGGGCGACGACATCACCGACGAGGACGACTTCCGGGCGCTGTCGGGCCGGGGCATCGACATCTTCGTCGGGCGAGCCGACGAACCGGAGGTCGGGGGCCGCGGCACGTCGGCCTCGTTCGTGCTGGATTCGATCGAGGAGGTGGAACGATTCCTGGACCGGCTGGCTCGGTGAGCGAGCGACGCCTCGACGAGGCCTTCGCCCTCGCCTACGAGAGCTTCGAGCCCCGCGAGGAGGGGCTGCGGGAGGCACTGACTTCGACAGGCAACGGCTACTTCTGCACGCGCGGCGCCGCCGAATGGCAGGACGCGGACGGCGTTCACTACCCGGGGACATACGCGCACGGCGGCTACAACCGCGAGACCACCGTGATGGGCGGCCGTCCCGTCCTCAACGAGGACCTCGTCAACCTGCCCAACTGGCTCGTGCTCAAGCTGCGCATCGAGGGCGATGACGCGATCGGCCTGGACAACGTGGAGCTGCTCGAGTACCGCCACGAGTACGACATCCGCTACGCGCTCCTGTCTCGGACCCTGCGCTTCCGTGACCGGGCCGGGAGGGAAACGAGCTTGCGCAGTCGCCGCTTCGTCAGCATGGCCCACCATCACCAGGCGGCCATCGAGTGGGTGATCACCCCGGAGAACTGGTCGGGCCGGATGGAGGTCGTCACGGCGATCGACGGGCGCGTGACCAACCGCGGCGTCACTCGCTATGCCGAGCTCGAGGGCCGCCACCTCGACCCGGTTTCTCCGCGGACGTTCGGCCCGGAAGTCATCGCGCTGAAGGTCCAGACCCGCCAGTCCAACCTCTACGTCGCCCAGGCCGCCCGCACTATCGTCTTTCGCGGCGACGAGCCCGTCGACGTCCAGCGCAGCCTGTTCCAGACGGAGGACTACATCCAACAGGTCATCGCCTACGAAGCGCGCTCGGGCGATCCGGTGCGCGTTGAGAAGATGGTCGCGTTCTACACCTCACGCGACCGCGCCCTTAGCGAACCGCTGGGGGGTGCCGGGGAGTCCGCCGGCCGCTATCCCGGGTTCGTCGAGGCGCTCGAGCGCCACAAGCGAGCGTGGGAGGAGCTGTGGCGTTCGTGCGACATGCGGCTGCCGGGGAACGATCGCGTCCAACTCGTGCTGCGCTTCCACATCTCCCATGTCCTGCAAGTCTGTTCGCGCTACACGGCCGACCGGGACGCCGGTGTCCCGGCGCGGGGCATCAACGGCGAGGCATATCGTGGGCATGTCTTCTGGGACGAGCTCTATGTCTATCCCTTCCTGAACTTCCGCCTTCCCGACATCACCCGCGCGCTCCTGATGTACCGCTTCCGACGTCTCGGCCAGGCCCGGGCCGCGGCGCGGGATGCCGGCTACGCCGGCGCGATGTATCCGTGGCAGAGCGGCAGCGACGGCAAGGAAGAGACCCAGGTCGTCCACCTCAACCCGCTATCGGGTCGGTGGGAGCCGGACCTCAGCCACAACCAGCGGCATGTGAACGCCGCGATCTTCTACAACATCTGGAGCTACTATGAGGTCACCGAGGACCTCAACTTCCTGCGCGAGTACGGCGCTGAGATGATGCTCGAGATTGCGCGCTTCTGGGCCTCGATCGCCAGCTTCAACCCGGACCGGGACCGCTATGAGATCCACGGCGTCATGGGCCCGGACGAGTTCCACGAGAAGTATCCGGACGCGGCCGAGGGCGGTCTGCGCAACAACGCCTACACGAACGTCATGGTGGCCTGGATCGCGGAGACTGCCCGCAAGGTGCTCGTCCTGCTGCCCGAGAGTCGCCGCGAGGCGCTGTCCGCCCGCCTCGGGCTCACCGACGAGGAGATCTCCCGCTGGGATGAGATGAGCCGCAAGATGTTCGTCCCGTTCCACGACGACGGCATCATCAGCCAGTTCGAGGGCTATGAGAAGCTCGCGGAGCTGGATTGGGACGCGTACCGGGCGAAGTACGACAGGATCCAGCGGCTCGACCGGATCCTTCGCGCCGAGGGAGACGATCCCGACCGCTACATGCTGGCCAAGCAGGCTGACACGGTCATGCTGTTCTATCTGTTCTCAGAGGGCCAGCTCCGGCATCTGTTCGAGCGGCTCGGCTACGAGTTCGGGCCCGACACGGCGCGCAAGAACATCGCCTACTACGACGCGCGGACCTCGCATGGCTCGACGCTGAGTTTCATCACGCACGCCGCGGTCCTGGCCGCGTTGGACCCCGAAAGCTCGTGGGATCGTTTCATCGTGGCGCTCGAGAGCGACATCGGAGACGTGCAGGGCGGCACCACCCAGGAGGGTATCCACCTCGGGGTGATGTCGGGGACGCTCGATCTCATCCAGCGCGGATACATCGGCAGCGACATCCGTGACGGCGTCCTGCACTTCAGCCCCCGGCTCACCGAGCGGCTGGACGGGCTCTCGTTTCCGATGCAATTCCGGGGGACGCCGATCAGGGTCACGCTCGCCGACGGCGGGCTGACGGTCGCCGTGCACGCCGAGGGATTTAGCCGGCCAATTCGCGTCGCGGTGGGCGACGAGGTTCGCGAGCTGCGTGCCGGCGGCCAGCACACATTCGCGCTCAAGGCGACGACGAGCGTCACGCAATAGCGACGGAGAGGAGAACAGTGACTACTGGATTTCGCGGCGCGATCTTCGACGTTGACGGGGTATTGGTGGACTCGCCGCATGAACGGGCCTGGCGCGATGCACTGAACGAGCTCATGGAGACGCAGTGGAGCGACGTCCGGCCCGAGACGAGCTACTCGCCCGAGCGCTTCACCCCGCAGGTGTACCAGCAGGTCATGTCCGGCAAGCCGCGCTTCAGCGGTGCGCAGGCGGCGCTCGAGTACTTCGACGTCCCGGACGCCGAGCGTCGGTCGAGGACGTACGGCGATCGCAAGCAGTCGATGGTGATCGAGCTCATCGAGGCCGGCGAGTTCACCGCGTACCCCGACGCGCTGCGGTTCATCATCGCGGTCAAGGACGCTGGAATCCGGGTCGCCGCCGCCTCTTCGTCCAAGAACGCGGGCCTCTTCCTGCGCAAGATCCGCCTCGACACCTTCGCGCAGGAGAACGGCCTACAGTCCGAGCAGGTGACGCCGGGGCTCACCCTCCTCGAGTTCTTCGACGCCGACATCTCGGGCCGCGACTTCGCGCAGGGAAAGCCGCATCCCGAGATCTTCCTCACGGGGGCCAACGAACTCGGCGTGCCGCCGGAGGAGTGCTTCGTCGTCGAGGACGCCGTGTCCGGCATCCAGGCGGCCAAGGCCGGCGGAATGGCGGCCCTCGGCCTCTCGCGCGCGCATGACGAGGAGCTCCTGGCCGCTGCCGAGCCGGATGTGCTGGTCACCTCCCTGGACGACGTCGACCTCGACGCGTTGGCCGAAGGCCGCCTGGCGCAGAGGGGCGCCTGATCGCCGCAGATCACGCTCGACGAGGGGGAATAGCCACGGACGACCTGCGCGTCGTCGCCGCCACTGCCTCACCCGAGGTCACAATCTTGCCCACGCTTCGCAACTCCTGTTGTTGTTGATGTTTGGCCGGTCAACCTGCGCATTTCTCCGGGTGGAGCTGTGGCGCTGATTCGAGGCTACGTCTCTACCCGAGCTCGCCCAATGACCTTCCGTTGGCCGCGATCGTGGCGCCCGGGAGGAGCGATCGGCTGATCATCGGAGTGTGCCATAGCTGACCGAGGCTCAAGCGCACCGTCTTGACGCCGATATCACCTCCGCGTTGCGTGCTTCGCGCTATCGTCCGTGGGTAGAGGCGGGTTGAGAAGGTGAGAGCGGCCGCGAGAGGAGCGTGACCCGTTGAGCAGCACCGCCAAGGGTGTTGGCGACGCACGCCCCGAGGAAACGCGAAGTGACGCGTTGCTCGGCAGCGGCATGGTGGTGTTGTTTATCGCGCTCATCTGTTGCTTTACGGCTTGGGGCATCGCGCAGGACCTGACGACGCCGATGGTCGCTGGCTTCAAGCGCATCTTCAACATGAGCACGTTTCAAGCGTCGCTTGTGCAGCTCGCGTATTTCGGCGCGTACTTCCTGCTGGCGCTCCCGGCCGCCTTCATCAATCAGCGTTTTGGCTATAAGACGGGCATCCTGAGCGGTCTCGCGCTTGCCGCGCTCGGCGCGTTTCTGTTCTTTCCGGCGAGCAAGATCATGACCTACGACGCGTTCCTCATCGCCCTGTTCGCGATGGCTGCGGGCTGCTCAATGCTTGAGACGTCCGCAAATCCGTATGTAATCTCGCTTGGTCCAGAGAGCACGGCAACGCGTCGCTTGAACTTCGCCCAGGCGTTCAATCCCGTCGGTACGAACATCGGCGTATTGCTCGCTTCGACTCTGATCCTGCCCAGACTCGCCGATCCGGTCGACATTTCGTCGCTGACGCCGGATCAGGTACACACCATCCGCGCGGGCGAGTTGGGG
>JBPCQU010000156.1:0-21215 GCA_050997795.1 Solirubrobacteraceae bacterium
TAGCCGGCTGTGGCGGCAACGGGGGCGGAAACGGAGGCGGGGGAGCGGGCGCGAGCTCGTCTGCCACCAGCAGCGGGCAGCGGCACACGCCGGCGGCACCCGCAACATCCGCCAGCACCGGCATCCCGCAACACAACGGCGGTGACATGGATACCGACAACAACGGCGGGCCCAGCGACGGCGACGGGAACCTGTAATGCCACCTGGGCCGCGCTGTTTGGTCGGGGGCGCGCTGATCGCGCTCACCATCGCCGGCTGCGGCGCCGCGGCCAGCGGCCGAGGAGGTGGCTCGGCTGTCTCACCCAACCCGGCACCTCGGACGCAGGCGCCGGCGCTCCCGGCCGCGCGCTGGGGCCGGCTGCGCCTGCCCTCGGGCGCCGTGCTGCCCTATCCGGCCGGCTGGCGAGTGGTCGCCGGCGATCCCGGCAGCGCTTCGGCGGCGCTCTACGGCCCCGAGCGGACCATCCGCGCCTACCTTAACGCCACCCCGGCCGAGGGCCACGAGACGCTCGCGGGCTGGGCGCGCTTTCGCGTGCGCCACAACGCTGCCGAGGGTGACCGCGGCGTGCGGCTGATCGCCGCGCGGACCGGCGTTCGGCTCGCCGGTGGACGCGCGGCCTGTGTGATCGACGACTACGCGACGAGCCGGTCGCGATACCGCGAGCTCGCCTGCATCGTCGCGCCCGCAGACCGAGGCAAGGCGACGGTGCTGGTCGCCGCCGCGCAGCCCAGCGAGTGGGGGCGTGAGCGGCCGTTACTCGAGTCGGCGCTTGACCACTTCACCGCCTGAACCCGGCAATCCAGCCACCCCAGCCACCAAAACTGAAAGCCATCAACATGCCCCTGACCAAGACCCTCATCCGCCCAAGCCTGATCGGCCTGCCGGTCGTCGCGGCGCTTGCGATCGCCGGCTGCGGCGGCAGCTCGACGGCCAAGCCGGCCGCCAGCGCGCGTGTCACCACGACGACCGCGGCGGTCACGTCAGCGCCGAGCCACCACGCCCGACGCCGGCACGCTCGCGCCCATCACCCTCGGCGACGACACGCTCGCGCCGCACATCCCGGCTCGCCATCGATCGCCGCGGCCACGGCTCCGAGCTCCACGACCACCTCCCCGGCACCCGCGGCGCCGGTCACCAGCCCGGCGCCGACGCCGGCAGTGCACACGGCGTCGCCCGCCAAGCCGCACCCGACGCACACCACGACCCAGACCACGCCGACCACCCGAACCACGCAGACCCCGACACCGCCGACCGCCGGTAGCGGCGGCATCCCCCAGCACGGGGGCGGCGATGGGGACGGGGACAACAGCGGCGGCCCCAGCGACGGCGACGGCAACATGTAGGGCATGACCGACCAGGCGACCCGCGGGGAGCTCCTCACCGTGGGTCACTCGACCCATACGATCGAGGAGTTCCTCGGCCTGCTCGACGGCGCGGGTGTCGAGCAGGTGGCAGACGTGCGTCGCTTTCCCGGCTCGCGCCGGCATCCGCAGTTCGGCTCCGACGCGCTCGCAGCCTCGCTCGTCGCCGCGGGCCTGCACTACGAGCACCTGCCGGAGCTCGGAGGCCGGCGCCCGGTGAAGCCGGACTCGCCAAACGACGGCTGGCGGGTGGCCGCGTTTCGCGGCTACGCCGACCACCTGCGCACGCCTGAGTTCGCCGCCGGAAGGTCGCGGCTCGCCGCGCTGGCCGCCGAGCGCCGCACCGCGATCATGTGCGCCGAGGGCCTGCCGTGGCGCTGCCACCGCCGTCTGATCGCCGATGTGTTCGTTCTCGCCGGCTGGCGGGTGCTCGACCTGATGCCGGCGGGGAACCTCGACCAGCACGCGCTGCCGGCCTTTGCCCGTGCGGCCGAGGACGGGCTTCCGCTTTACTCGAGCTCGGGTGAGACGCTGTTTGAGTGACGCACCCCGACAAAAGGAGCGGCGAGATGAAGCTCGAAGGCATCCACCACATCACCGCAATCACGGGTGACGCGCCTGGCAACGTGCGCTTCTACGTCGGGACGCTCGGCTTGCGAATGGTGAAGAAGACGGTCAACCAGGACGACCCGACCGTCTATCACCTGTTCTACGCCGACGAGCACGGCTCGCCGGGCTCCGATCTGACCTTCTTCGAGTATCCCGGCGCGGTGCGGGGCACGCCGGGAGCGGGGATGGTGCACCGGATCGTCTGGCGCGTGGCCTCACCGGAGGCGATCGACTTCTGGGAGCGCCGCCTGGCGGAGCACGGCACCGCGACCGAGCGAGCCGACGGTGCCCTGCGCTTCCCAGACCCCGAGGGCCTCGAGCACGAGCTCGTCGTCTCGACCGTCTCTGACGAGCCGCTGGTCGGCGGCGCCCCGGACGTTCCGCGCGAGCTGGCGCTGCAGGGCTTTGACGGGGTGCGCGCCTACAGCCTCGAGCCGGCTCGCAGCGAGGGCCTGCTGCGCGACGGCCTCGGGTTCATCAGCGGCCAGGACGGGCGCTGGGAGGTCCGCGGCGAGCAGCGCGGCGGCCGGTACGTCTATGACCCCGCGCCGCAGATCGACCCGCGTCAGGGTGCCGGCACGGTGCATCACGTCGCGTTTGCCTCGTCGATGGAGGATCACGAGGCGTGGCGTGAGCGCGTTGTCCAGGCGGGCGCGCACCCCACGCCGGTGATCGACCGCTTCTACTTTCACTCGGTCTATTTCCGCGAGCCGTCGGGCGTGCTGTTCGAGCTGGCGACCATGGGCCCCGGCTTCGCGGCCGACGAGGACTCAGAGCACCTGGGCGAGCGCCTCTCGCTGCCGCCGAACTTCGAGCGGCTGCGCTCACAGCTCGAGCAGACGCTGACCCCGCTGCCCGACCCGCGGGCCAACAAGGAGGTCGAGGCGTGACCGCACCCGGCTCAGAGCTTGACTACGAGCTGCGCCCCGCGCGCGGCGAGCCCCGGGGGGCGCTCGTGCTGCTTCACGGCCGCGGCGCTGACCAGTACGACCTGCTGCCGCTGATCGAGGGGCTGGACCCCGGTCGGCGCCTGGTCGCGGTCACCCCGCGCGGGCCGCTGAGCCTCCCGACCACCGCGCTTCGCGAGGCCGGCGGTGCCCGAGGAGCCCACTGGTACGCGGCAGCGGGGATCCCCACCCCCGACCCGGAGACGTTTCGGGCGACCTTCGCCACGCTCGCAGCCTGGCTTGACCGCCTCCCCCAACGGACCGGCGTGTCGTGGGAACGTACCGTGCTGGGAGGCTTCTCCCAGGGCGCGGTCATGTCCTACGCGCTCGGACTCGGCGCTGGCCGCCCTTCGCCGGCCGGGATCCTTGCGCTCAGCGGCTTCATCCCCAGCGTGCCCGGCTTCGAGCTGGCGCTCGAGGACCGCCCACACCTCCCGGTCGCGATCGGCCATGGCAGCCTGGACCCGGTGATCCCGGTCCAGTTCGGCCAGCAGGCCATGCGGCTGCTCGACGGAGCCGGGCTGGGGGTGACCTACCGCGAGTCGCCGATCGCCCACGGCATCGATCCGCGATACATCGCCGAGCTGCACCCCTGGCTGGCCGCCGCGACCGACCCGGCCGCCGCCGCGCCCCGGCCGTCTCGCCCGCTGGCTGACCTCAGCCCTTGAACGTCCTCAGCCCTTGAACGTCGAAGGACCGTAGTCGGAGAAAGGCTCGTCGCGTTCGCGGACCGCCTGCTTGAACCCGGCCTGGGCGGCGCGCTGCTGGAACGCGTACCCCTCCTGGGTGTGGCGGGTGATCCCGTCGAACACGGTCCCGAGGGTCTGGGCCTGGTGCAGCCCCTGGGCGTAGAACGCCTGATTGACGAGCAGCTTCATCATCTGCAGCTGGTTGAGCGGGTTGCGCGCGATGCGCTGCACGAGGATCTCGGTGCGCTCGTCCAGGTGCTCGGGCGCCGGCGCGTCGATCGCCAGCCCCCAATCCAGCGCCTCGGCGCCCGACAGGCTGTCGCCGGTGAACAACAGCCGCTTGGCGCGCTGCGGACCGAGGCGGTAGGACCACATCGACGTCGTCGGCGAGCCCCACACCCGCGCCGGTGGATAGCCGATCTTGGCGTCGGCGGCGATCACGAGCAGGTCCGAGCACAGCGCCATGTCCGTCCCGCCGGCGACGCAGAACCCGTGCACCTTGCAGACCACGGGCTTGGAGCAGTGAAACAGGGACATGGACGCGCGCACGTTGCGGCTCATCATCGCGTAGTCGATCATCGGGTCCCAGGTGGCGGAGGGGTCGTGATTGGCGGCCATCACGGTGGGGTCCAGCGGCGAGCCCGGCGGCGCCTGCGCGTCGGCGCGCCCTTCGGGCTCGACCCCCTTCCCCTCGGCGGACGCGACGAGGTCGTAGCCGCCGCAGAAGCCCCGGCCGTTGCCCGCCAGCAGGATCGCGTGGACGGCGGGGTCGAGGTCCGCGCGCTCGACGCAGCGCTCGAGCTCGGTCACCAGCCCGCGCGTGATGCCGTTGCCGCGCTCGGGGCGGTTCAAGGTGACCCGGGCGACGCGGTCGGCGACCGCGTAGGTCATCGTGCGCAGGTCGCTCATGCCCTACCGGCGGCGACGGCGTCGCGAGCTCTGCGTACCTCGGCTCCACTCGCTCATCTGCCACGGCGAGTCGAGCGGGCTCTCGCCCTCGAGGCGACCAGAGCCGGACTCGTCGTTGCGCCGGTACGGGCGCCGGTGGATGCCGCTGCCGGCGATCGTAAAGCAGCCGATGATGACGCCGGCCAGCACGACCACCACGCCGATCACCATCAGCATTTCAGGACCCCTTCCACGTCGATGGATCGAGACAATAGCCGCCGGCGTGTACGTTTTGCGGCATGGATGCCCCGCCTGCCGCCCGAATCGAGCCCGGCGCGCGGCGCGATATCGGCGTCGTGAACTTCGGGATCGCCCGGCTGCTCGGATTCGCGACCGGAGGCGGGCCGCCGAACGTGTTCACCACGCTCGCCCGTCACCGGCGGCTGTTTCGCCGCTGGCTGCGTTTCGCGGGCGCCCTGATGCCCGGCGGGCTGCTGGCGCGATCCGACAGCGAGGTGGTGATTCTGCGCGTCGCGCACAACTGTGGCTGCGAGTACGAATGGCATCACCACGAGCGCCTGGGCCGCTTGGCGGGGTTGAGCGCCGAGGAGGTGCAGCGCGTTCGCCGCGGGGCCGACGCCGATGGTTGGTCTGAGCGGTGCTCGCTGCTGCTGGCCGCCGCGGACGAGCTGCACGCGCAGCGCACGATCTCCGATCCGTTGTGGGGACGGCTGGCGCAGCAGCTCTCCCAGCGCGAGCTGATCGAGCTCTGTCTGCTGGTCGGCCACTACGAGATGCTCGCGATGACGCTGAACGCGCTGCAGGTGAGGCCGGACCCGCTGCCGACCGGGCCCCCGCCGCGCGCCCTGCGCGCGCTGCAGTCACTGATCGAGCGCCGGCGCGGGCGAGTTCCGGCCGGGAGGGCGGCGTGAGCCGCGAGCCGGGGCTCGAGGGCCGGCGGGTCCTGATCACCGGCGCTGCGCGCGGGATCGGAGCGCTGCTCGCGCGGCGCCTGCACGAGCGCGGAGCCAAAGTCGCGCTGCTCGGCCTGGAGCCCGGTCGTCTGGCCGCGGTGGCCGCGGAGTGCGGCCAGGCGCCGTGGTTTGAATGCGACGTGACCGATCGTGGCGGGGTCGACGAAGCCGTCGCCGACGCGGTCGCGGCGCTCGGCGGTCTCGACGTCGCGGTCGCCAACGCGGGGATCGGCGCGCAGATGCCCTTGATCGGCGGAGACCCGAGCGTGTTCGACGCCACGATGGCGGTCAACGCGACCGGCACCTACAACCTGATCCGCTCCGCCGGCCCGCATGTCTCGCACCCGGGCGGCTATCTGCTCGTGACCGCGTCACTCGCGGCAACGGTGCACCTGCCGCTGATGAGCCCCTACTGCGCCTCCAAGGCAGCGGTGCAAGCGCTCGGCAACGCGCTCCGGATCGAGTTGCGTCCATCCGGCGCCCGGGTCGGCATCGCCTACTACTCCGACCTGGACACCGACATGACCTCGCGCGGGTTCGGGACAAGGGCGGCGGCCCGGATGCCGCTCGGGGGCCACGGCCGCCTCCCGGTGGCGCCGGTGGGCCCGGCGATCGACGCGCTCGAGCGCGGGATCGCCCGGCGCTCGCGGCAGATCGTGTCACCGCGCTGGGTCGCGGTGGCGCTGCCGCTCGGCGCGGCGGTGCGGCGCCTGCTCGAGCTTCAGGTCAGAGGCGGGCTGGCCGAGACGCTCGAGATCGCGCGCGCCGAGCAAGTGGAGCTGACCACCACCCAGCCCGGCCGAAGCCGATGAGACGATGAGCGGGCGCCGGCTGGCCGCGATCCTCCTCGTGGTCGGCATGTTGGTCGCGGCTCCCGCCGCGGCCCGCGCCGCCACTCCGCTTGCGGCCCGCGCCGCCACGCCGAGGCTGTCAGACGGCCACGGGCTCCACGTCGTCTCACAGCAGCGCCTCAACCCCCGCCTGCTCGCTCTCACCGTTTCCACTCGCGCGCTCTACGGACCGGCGAACATCCGCATCCTGCTGCCCGCGGGCTACTCCGCTGCTCGTAACCGGCACCGCCGCTACCCGGTCTTCTACCTCCTTCCCGGCACCGGCGGGGCGGCGTCGGACTGGACCGAGGCCGGCGGTGCCGAGCAGGTCACGGCGGGCCTGCCGATGATCGTCGTGATGCCCGACATCGCGATCCACGCCGACGGCGGCGGCTGGTGCACGAACTGGTTCAACCGCGACACCGAGCAGACCGGCGGCGTCCACGACTGGGAGACGTTTCACATCGAAGAGCTGATCCCGTGGATCGATCAGAACCTGCGCACGCGCGCCGACCGCTCCGGACGAGCGATCGCCGGACTGTCGCAGGGCGGGTTCTGCTCGATGAGCTACGCCGCGCGCCATCCGGACCTGTTCGGGATCGCCCTCGCCTACTCAGGCGCGCCTGACATCGCCTACGACGCCAGCGCGATCGGTCCCAGTACGGGGATCATCAACTACACCGAGACGGTCTATGACCACGTCCCGGCGAACTCGATGTTCGGTCCGCGGGCGACCGAGGAGGTCAACTGGGCCGACCACGACCCGGCCACGCTCGCCCCCAACCTGAGAAACACGAGGCTGTTCATGTACGCGGGCAACGGGCAGCCCGGGCCGCTCGACGGCCCCGGCTGCACGAGTGGGTTCGCCGAGGGAATCGAGAGCCTGGTCGGACAGGACACGGCGGCGTTTCACCGCCGCCTCGTGGCGCTAGGGATCCCGAGCGTCTATGACGCCTACGGTCCCGGCACCCACTGCTTCGCCTACTGGGCTCGCGACTTGAAACAGAGCATCGTTGCGATCGCGCACAGCTTCGCTCACCCGTCGCGCCCCGCTTCGAGCGTCACCTACACGACCGCCGACCCCCGCTACTCGGCCTTCGGCTGGCGCGTGGCCATGCGCCGCCCGGCCGAGGAGTTCAGCACGCTCGAGCACGCCGACGCCCGCGGCTTCGCGCTCGCCGGCAGCGGGTCGGCCACCGTCCTGACTGCCCGTCGGTTCAGAGCCCGAGCCGCCTACACGGTGACGCTGCGCGGAAAGCGGGTCGACGAGACGATCCGCCTCCGGGCGGGCGCAGATGGCCGGCTCCGGATCGAGGTGCGGCTCGGGCCCGGCACAGCGGTCTACACGACGCGCGTAGCGATTCGGCGGAGTTGACGGCGCGGGCTACGCCTCAGCCGACCCGCCGCACCCGCCAGATGTGCTCCATAGGCCAGCGCCGGCCCCACTCGCGATCCTGCTCGTCGCGGTAGCTGCTGGTCGCATCGGCCGGGGCGGGCAGCTCGATCAGGGACTCGATCGCGAAGCCACTGTCGATGAACAGCCCGATCCACTCACCGTACGGGAGCTGAAAGATGGTCGCCCCGTCTGGGGCGGGGAGCTCGTGCATCCCCCAATAGTCGACGACCAGCCGCTCTGAGGGATGGTCTGCGCCCGGCTCCCAGGCGCAGTCGGCGATCGGGGTGCCGGTACAGAACGCCAGCAGGCCTCCCGCGCGCAGCAGCCGTGCGGCCTCGGGCACGGTGCGGAACGGGTCGGCGAACGTCATCGCGCCCCAGTCGCAGAACACGATGTCGAACGAGCGATCCGTGAACGGGGTCTCCTCGGCGCTGGCGCACACAAGGGCAAACTGCACGCCGGCGGCGCGCATCAGCCGCCGGGCGTGCGTGAGCTGGCGCTCTGACAAGTCGATGCCGGTCACGTTCGCTCCCCGGCGATGGAGCGCGATCGCCCACTGCGCCGCGCCGCAGCCGAGCTCGAGCACGTCCTTGCCGGCCACGGGGCCGAGCACCCGGAGCTGTGACTCGGGCAGCTGCCAGGCGCCCCATGCGTCGCCGCCCGAGGCCGCCAGCTGCTCACCGTGCTGGGACTGATACTCGTCGGAGTAGCCGTCCCACATCCGGCGGTTGTGCTCGGCGTGCGGCGTGAGTCCGGGCTCGCTCATCCTGAGCAGCAAGCATCCCAGACCGACGACGAGCGCGGCGAGCGTGACCGGAATCGAGCCCGGCTCGGATCGACGCTGCACGGGCTCACGGCGCGCAACTCGTGCGCGAGCCGAGCGCTGCCCGAGCTCGGCCGCTGGCACCGCGCGCAGGTGTCGCGCCAGTGCCGCCCCACCTACAGGCCCCGCAGGCAGCTCGACCACGAACGACGTCGTGCCCGGGAAGGCGTGGTTCTCCCACCCCGGGGCGGTGCCGGGCAGGAACCGCAAGCAGGTGGCCCGCAGACCCGACAGCTGTGCGTAGCGCCTGGCGATGCCCCTGTCACCACCCGCCATGTCGACGAGATCCACGTGCTGGTGGGTCAACCCGATCAACCCCGCGAGCGCAGCGGCCGGTGCCTTCACGGTCCGAACCGTAGTGGCGGCGACCGGTGGTTGCGGGATAACTCGACCTATACCAGAGTTATCCCGCACGTCCCCCGATACCGTCTCGGGCGTGGACCCGATCGAGATCGCCCCGGGCCTCTGGCGCTGGACGGCGCCCCACCCCGCCTGGACCCCCGGCGCCGAGCCCGAGAGCCCCGACGACTGGGACCGGACCGTGGGCTCGGTTCTGTGCCAGGCCGGCGACGCGGCGGTGTTCATCGACCCGCTGGTGCCCGCCGACAGCGACGCTTTCTGGCGCTGGGCCGATGAGTGCGTCGGTGGGCGGCGCACGTTCGTGCTGACGACGGTCGCTCCGCACCAGCGCAGTCGCGAGCAGGTCGCCGAGCGCTACCGCGCGTCGACCTCGCGGGCCAAAGGCAGCCTCCCGGCCGGGGTGGAGCCGATCGTGCTGCGCGGCGCCGGCGAGACGATGTTCTGGCTGCCCGAGCACCGGGCGCTGGTCCCCGGTGACCGGATCCTCGGCGCTCCCGGCGGCGGCCTGCGGCTGTGCCCGGAGTCGTGGCTGTACTGGGTGCGGGTGGGCCGCGAGGGGCTGCGAGCGCTGCTCGAGCCGGTGCTGGAGCTTCCGGTGCAGCGGGTGCTCGTCTCCCACGGCGAGCCGGTTCTGCGCGACGGCGCCCGGGTACTGGCGCGTTGCCTCTCGTAGACGCGCGCGCGAAGGGGACGGGAGCGGCCGCCCGCTGCGGTACGGTGGAGGGCGTGCTGAGCCAAGGCCACGCGGGGGCGGACGGTAACCCCGCGGTGCTGGCCGCGCTCGCGCTCGGCTGGGAGCTCGCCGATCTGTACGCCGCACCCGAGCCGGGCCCGGCCGACCCCCCCTCGCCCGCGACCCCGCCCGTCGGCGCCGGAACGCTTGCCGCCGGAGCCTCGACGCCTCCCGCGAGCGCCGCGACGCTTCCCGCGGTCGCGGACCTGCGCCCCCGCGAGCGCCGCGAGGTCGGCGTGGCCAGGGTGACGGCCCTGATCGGCCGGGCGTTCGCCGAGGGCGGCGGCGCGCGGCCATCGCCGGCGATCGACTTGGAACCGGGCGACGCCTCGCGCCCGGCGGTGTACGCGCTTCATCTGCGGCTCCTGACCCAGCTCGAGGCCCGGGATGCCGCGCTATCGGGGGCTTACGAGCTGGGGCGCTCGCTCGCCGACGTCTCCCGGGCGCCCAGTGATCTGAGTTCGCTCATGGACCGGCTCGAGGCGCAGCGGCTGGTGCCGATCGAGTGCCGGCTGGCAGACCTGAGCTCGAAGCTCCCGCCGCACGCCGGCGCAGCGGTCGCAGCCACGCTCGACCAGTGGCGGCACTGGACCGAGGACGCCCGCGCGCGCGAGGACATGGACGGTGTCAACGGCGCGCTGTCGCGGCAGCGAGCGCTCTGGCGGGCGCTCCTGAACGGCGACAAAGACGCGCGCGAGATGCTCGACCCCGACACGCTGGTGGCCGCGTCAGTGCGCCACGCGAGCCGGCTCGGGACGATGATTCGTGGCCTCGCCGGTGCCTACCTCCCCGCGCTGGCGGCGCTCGCGGTCGCGGTCTTCCTGGTCCTCTACGTAATCGTCGACCGGACTGCAATCGCGACCGTGATCGCCGCGCTGGGGGCGCTCGCCGCGACGATGATCGGGATCCGCAAGGGGCTTTCGCTGACCGTGCAGGACACGATCGACGAGCTGCGGGGACGATTGTGGGGCGCCGAGCTCGACGCCGCGGTGGCGCAGTCGATCCTGCGCCTGCCGCCGGCGAGCGTGGCCGCGCCACGGCCCAAGCCGTCGGTCCCCAAGCCGCCGAGCGCCGCGGGCGCGAGCGAGCGGACCGGGATCGCCCAGCGGATCGAGCGGGCGCTGCACGTGACCACCAGCGCGCGCAAGCAGGGCTTCCGCGTCCCCGCCTCGGGGCCCACCACCACGGCGCCGCAGCCGGAAGACGAGGGCGTCAGCGCCAACGGCAAGCACGACTCCTGAAAAAGGAGCGCCGGCCGGGGCGCGAACGTGGAGCGTTCGCGGCCGGGTGCCTCATTCAATATTTATAAAAATTGATGTGCGTGATCGCGAGATAGCGCAAGAAGAACAGCGAAACGTATGAGACGCTTGGGGCATGTCTCGCGGCGAGCGCATAGCCAATCTGATCGGCGTGGTCGTCCCGTTCGTGGGGGTGCTGGTCGCGATCGCGCTGCTCTGGAATCGGGCCGTCGACGCCGTCGACCTCGAGATCCTGGCCGTCATGTACCTGATCACCGCCGTCGGGATCACCGTCGGCTTTCACCGCCTGCTGACCCACCGTGCGTTTCAGACTTATCCGTGGCTCGAGCGGACGTTCGCCGTGCTTGGCTCGCTGGCCCTGCAGGGGTCGGTGATGGATTGGGTCGCCGACCACCGCAAGCACCACGCCCACACCGACCGTGAGGGTGACCCGCACAGCCCCCACGTCGGGCACGGGAGCGGGCTGGCCGGGCTATGGCACGCGCACGTCGGCTGGCTGCTCGAGACCCAGGGCCAGGCGGACTGGCGCCGCTACGCGTCCGAGCTCTACGAGGATCCGGCGATGCGGACGATCGGACGGAGCTTTCCGCTCCTGGTGGGACTCTCGCTGCTGGTCCCGACGCTCGCCGGCTTCGCCCTGCACGGATTCACGCTCGGTGGGGCGGCCCGGGGCCTGGTCTGGGGCGGGCTGGTACGGATCTTCTTCGTGCACCACGTCACCTGGTCGGTCAACTCGGTGTGCCACTTCTTCGGCCGCCGCCGGTTCGACCTCGACGACCACTCCACCAACGTCGGCTGGCTGGCGCTGCTCTCGCTGGGTGAGTCGTGGCACCACAACCATCACGCCTTCCCGCGCTCGGCCTATCACGGTCTGCGCCGCTGGGAGCTCGATCCCTCGGGGCTGATCATCTCCGCGATGGCGCGCGTGGGCCTGGCCTGGAACGTGGTGCGGATCACCCCCGAGCGCCAGCGAGCCCGGTCGATGGCCGAGCTCGGCGTCTAGCGCTCGGCGCAGTCGGCGCTCGTCGCGCTTGGCGGCGCCTAGAGCGCATAGGCTTGTCTGAACGAGAGCCGTGGCCTGACGGGCCGCCGCGAGAGGAGCCGATCCGATGCAGCTGACGGGCAAGCACGTGGTAGTCACCGGAGCGGCGAGCGGCATCGGTCGCGCCTGCGCGCTGCGCTTTGCCGCCGAGGGAGCCCGGGTGGTCGTCGCCGACCTTGACCTCGAGCCCGCGCAGGCTGTCGCCGAGGAGATCGGCGGCCTCGCGGTGCCAACCGACGTCAGCCGCGAGAGCGAGATCGCGGCGCTCGTGGCCCGGGCTCGCGACGCGGGCGGCCCGATCGACCTGTTCTTCTCAAACGCCGGCGTGCCGGGTCCTCCCGGCGGCCCCGAGGCGCCCGACGACGAGCTGCAGGCGACCTGGCAGATCAACGTCATGGCCCACCTGTGGGCGGCCCGCGCGCTGCTGCCCGAGATGGTCACGCGCGGCGAGGGCTACCTGCTCAGCACCGCCTCGGCCGCCGGGCTGTTGACCCAGGTCTCGGCGCTCGCCTACTCGATCACCAAGCACGCGGCGGTCGCGCTCGCCGAGTGGCTCTCGATCACCTACGCCGACGCCGGCATCAAGGTCTCGTGCCTGTGCCCGCAGGCGGTCCGCACGCCGATGCTCGAGCTGGCGCTCGATGACCCGATCGGGGCCGCCCCGCTGCTCGCGGGTGGGGTGATGGAACCAGATGCCGTGGCTCGCGCGGTGGTCGCGGGGATCGCCGACGAGCGCTTTCTGATCCTCCCGCACGCCGACGTCGCGCACCATCTGGCGCTCAAGGGGTCCCAGCCCGAGCGCTGGCTGAGGGGGATGCGCCGGATCGTCCGCGACGCGCGCGCACAGGCGCCATCAGCGTGATCGCGCCCGTGCCCTGATCCCTCCGATCGCGCCGGGCGCTACCGCATCAGCGACGAGACGAGGGCCCCGAAGCGCCGCGTGTCGATCGGCTTGGTGACGTAGCCCTCGCAGCCGACCGAGCGGGCCAGCCGCTCCTCGCCCGGGATCTGGGCCGCGGTGCAGGCGACGATCGCGCAGCCGGCGGTGTGCGGGTCTGCCTTGAGCCTCCGCGCCAGATCGAGTCCGTAGCCGTCGGGCAGCTGCAGGTCGAGCACGATCACCGGGGGGACCGTCTGTTCGAGCAGACGCTGCGCTTCGGCGATCGAACCCGCACTCAGCACCTCGATCTGGTCGAGCTCCAGGACGCGCTCGAGCAGCAGACGGTTGACGGGATGATCCTCGATGACGAGTACGGGTCCGATCAGCGCCTCGCCAGCTCCCGCGTCTGAACCGGACTTGCGGTGGGGACACGCCGGGGCCGGGCGGCCGGCGCGGGGGCCGGGGCCGGCACGGGGGCCGGAGCCGGAAGCGAGGCGTAGAAGGTACTGCCGCGGCCGGGTGCGCTGCGGACGCCGACCTCCCCGCCCTGCGCCTCGACGATCCGCTTGGTGATCGCGAGCCCGAGCCCGCTCCCGGTGCGGCGCGTGCCGGGGAGCGCGACGAACTCCTGAAACACGCGGTCCTGATCGGCGTGATCGATTCCGGCCCCCGTGTCGGAGACCTCGACCCTCAACCGGTCGCCTCGGCACTCGATCCCGATCGCCACCGCTCCGCCCGGGCCGGCGAACTTGATCGCGTTTGCGACGTAGTTGAGGATCACCTGGCGCAGTCGCGCCGGGTCGAGCACGACGGCGCCGCCCGCCCGCGCGTCGAGGTGGACCTCGATCGCCTGCTCAGCCGACTGCTGGCGCAGCGACGCCACGCACTCGGCAGCGATCGCCGCCGGCCGCACCTCCTCGGGGGCGATCCGGATGTGGCCCGCCTCGATCTGCGCCATGTCCAGCGTCTCGTTGAGCAGCGCCAGCAGGTGCTCGGCGCTGCTGCGGATGATCCCGATGTGCTCGTGGTGGCTGTCGGAGAGAGGGCCGAGGCGGCCCTCGTGCAGCAGCTCCGAGAAGCCGATCACCGCGTTCAGCGGCGTGCGCAGCTCGTGGGACAACGTCGCCACGAACCGGTTCTTGGCCTCGCTCGCCAGCTCCAGCTCGCGGTTGCGCTGCTCGAGTTCGCGGTTGCGGCGTGCCAGCTCGCGGTTGCGTAAGAGGCGCATGGTGCGCCATCCAAGCAACCTCCACGCGCGCCAAACCGCTAAGTGGAGCATTTATGGAGACTCCGGAGCTACTACCGGCACCCGCTGCGTAGTTTCCCCGCGTCGGAGGCCGGCCTAGGGCTGGCGCTGGGCCACGGCTTCGAGCCGCCGGGCCAGCGCCGGCCACGCGGCGAGCAGGCGCGCGAGCCCGGCTCGGGCCAGAGCGACGTCGTGGGCCCGCGCCCCGGACTCGACCTCCTCCAGCGCGGCGAGCGTCGGCCCGGCGTCGAGCATCAGAGCGCTGTTGCGCGCCGCGTGGGCGGCGAGCGCCGCCGCGGCGAGATCGCCGTCCTTCACCGCGGCGTCGACCTCGTCCACGGCGCGGGTCAGCTCGGTCAGGAGCCTCGCGCCCAGCTCGGGGAGCTCGGAGCCGAGCAGCTCTCCGAGTGCGGTCAGCCGGTCGAGATCCAGCTCGGCGTCCATCCCCGGCAGACTCAGCCCGTGGGCGCTGGCTCGCGCAGTCCGATCGGGGCCGCGAGCATCGCGTCCGGGATCCCGAAGGCGTCGACGAGACCCTCCGCCTGCCGGCGCACCTCGTTGCAGAGCCGGTTGACCTCGCGCGTGATCGCCTTGCAGCGCGGTGCCGCGAGCCGGGTGTGCTCTAGAAAGAAGCCCTTGTCGGCCTCGATCTCGCGCAGCGCGTACAGGTCGCAGAGCAGCTTCAGCGTCGTCCGCAGAGCCTCGTCTTCGCACTGTGCGACCGCGGCCAGGAACGCCTCCAGGGTGACCGTCGCCATGTGTGCCCGGGCCGCGTTGGCGGCGTGGTCCTGGACGGCGCGGAAGACCTCGAACGGGTCGTAGTCCTGCTCGAGCCCGCGCTTGAAGCGCATCGCCACGGCGGCCGTGATGTGGCCCTCGCGCCAGCGAAACAGGTCGAGCTGATGGTCGCCGTCGAGCAGGTCCGCGGGGTCGTCACGCCCGATCGCGTCTCCGATCGTCTGCACGATCTGGCGCCCGAACAGCCGCTCGATGATGCTCTCGACCGCCTGACCGGCGACGAAGGTGACCATCTCGACCGGGTTCAGCTCGCCGAAGTGCTCCTGGTAGTTCGTCAGCAGTCCCTTGGCGAGCAGCAGCATCAGGACTGTGTTGTCGCCCTCGAAGGTGGTGAAGACGTCGGTGTCGGCCTTCAGCGCGGCGAATCGGTTGACGCTCATGTAGCCGGCGCCGCCGCAGCACTCGCGGCAGGTCTGGATCGTCGTGGTGGCGTGCCAGCTCGCGGTTGCCTTCATCCCGGCCGCGAGTGACTCGAGCTCTCGGCGCTCGCGCTCCGGCGTCCCCGGGTCGCGAAACACGGCGTCGAAGCGCTCGGTCAGCTCGGCCTGGGCGAAGTGCAGCGCGTAGGTGTTGGCGAGCAGCGGCATCAGGCGTCGCTGATGCGTGCGGTAATCCAGCAACGGCACCTCCTCCCCCGGCGCGGGGCCGAACTGACGCCGGCGCAGGCCGTAGCGAACTGCGATCGTGAGCGCGCTCTTGGCGGCGCTCACCGAAGCGGCGGCGACGCAGACCCGCCCCTGCACGAGCGTCCCAAGCATCGTGAAGAAGCGCCGGTCCGGGCTCTCGATCGGGCTGGAGTACTCGCCCTCGGGGCTGACCTCGCCGTAGCGGTTGAGCAGCGCCTCGCGCGCAACGCGGACGTCGTCAAACCAGATGCGTCCGTTGTCGACGCCGTTGAGCCCCATCTTCTCGCCGCAGTCCTCGATCCGGATCCCGGCCTGCATTGCCCCGTCGGAGTCGCGCAGTTCGACCACTAGGGCGTGGACCCCGTGGTGCTGACCGTCGACCACGAGCTGGGCGAACACCGCCGCCATGCGTCCGTCGCAGGCCGCGTTGCCGATGTACTCCTTGCGGTCGACGTCGGTGGGCGTGTCGATCGAGAACTCCTGCGTGGCCGGGTCGTAGGTGGCGGTCGTCTGGAGTTGCTGGACGTCTGAGCCGTGGCCGGCCTCGGTCATCGCGAAGCAACCGGGGAGCTCGAGTGAGGCGATCTGACGCAGGTAGCGCTCGTGGTGGCGCTCGGTTCCGAGCTGCTGCACGGCGCCACCCCAGAGCCCGAACTGGACCCCGAACTTGATCAGCAGAGACAGGTCTGCGAAGGCGATCGTCTCAAACGCGGCGACGTTCGCGCCCGGATCGCCGCGACCGCCGAAGCGCTCGGGGAAGCCGGGGGCCGTCAGCCCCTCGCCCGCCAGCGTGCGCGCCCAGCCGAGCACGCGGCGGCGGTACTCGGCCGTCGGCAGCGCGACCACGGGGGCGAACTCCGGCCGGGATAGCACGGTCCGGATCTGGTCGCGCAGCTCGGCGTAGCTGCCGTCGAGCAGTCGTCGCATCGCGGCCGGGTCAAAGGTTGCGCCGTCGGTGCCGAGCGCCGCCACGCCGAAAAGCATAGGCAGCGGAGGGGGTGTGTCATCTAACTGCCCGTAGAGGGAAGTAGATTGCGTCACGCCTCGGGTCAGGGATGCAGGAGGTGGCGCACCCGGCGGGCGAAGTGGCCGAAGTCACCGTGGTTGAGGCTCGCGAGCCCGGTCACTCCGAGCAGCGTCACGAACACCCCCGCCAGCAGCGCCAGGCCGGCGAGCACCGCGGGCCAGTGGGCATCGAGCTTCTCGCGACCGGACAGCAGCAGCCGCTGGGCGTTCGGGCCGGCGAAGGTCAGCGTCGCGGTGATCGCCAGCAGCGGCGCCACGAAGCAGAGGTTGAACAGAACCAGCAGAAAGATCTGGCGCGCGATCCCGAAGTCCGAGGCGACGATCGCCGAGATCGCGAAGAAGTACGGAAATGCCGTCGGGAGCTCGACCGCCGTGATGGTCGCGCCCAGCAGGGCGCTGGACTTGCCCGCGGTCCTGACCTCCTTGTCGGGGTCGCGCCGGCCGAGGCGGTCCCGGTAGCCCCACAGGAACGCCGCCGCGGTCAGCATCGCCACGCCCGCGACCAACTCGAGCACGTAGCTCAGATGAGGGCCGGGGTGGGGGACCAGCGAGAGCAGGAGCTGGCCCGGGCCGAGCGCGATCGCGATCCCGCCGACGAGATAGACGCCGAACACGGCGGCCGTGAACTCGATCACCTTGCCCCGCGCCCGCTCGGCGGTCGCGAGGTACAGGGCCGGCGCGATCGTGGTCGGGTTGAGCGAGTCGGCGATCCCGATCGAGATCACGAGGCCGATCAGCCTGAGCATGGGAGCATTGTTCCCCGCCGCGGCGATTCATGACGCGCCCGTCGCGTCGAGCATCGTCAGGCGCCGTCGTCGGGCCACCGCCGCCACCGTCGCGGAAGGGACGCTACACTCGTCACCGGCGCCGGGCGGCGTTCGTTCTGACGCCCGCGGCTCGGCGGCCCAGTCCCTGATCACTCCCGTCGAAAAGCGCGCAATGGCCCGTGGAGACGTCCGGATCGCCGCCACTCTGGCATGTGAAGAGTGCAAGCGCCGGAACTACCAGACGAACAAGAGCAAGCGGAACAACCCGGAGCGGTTGCAGCTGCGCAAGTACTGCCGATGGTGCAGGCGCCACACCGCGCACCGCGAAACTCGCTGAGCGCGCGACCGGAGCAGTCCGTGGCCCGCAACCGCAAACGCGCCAAGGAACGGCGGAGCCGCCGTCCGACCGCCGGCCAGGTCTCGCGGCCCGGCGTCGCTACCGCGCGCGCGGAGCGGGAGCGCGACGTCGAGCGGGAACGTGACATCGAGCGCGACGGCCTGAAGGAGGCCCCGAGCCCGATCGAGCACGCCACGCCCGATGTCGAGCTCGCGGATGCCCAGCTTGCCGTAGGCCGCCCGGAGATGGCAGCCGCGCCGGAGCCCGATGAGCCGGAGCCCGACGAGCTCGAGTCAGACGAGCCCGAGTCCGACGGACTCGAGCCCGACGACGAGGACGATTTCGCCGATGACGTGGGAGCTACCGGCGGCTACGACGGCGGTGCCGGGTCCGGCGGAGGCGAGCTCGCGGCGTCGAGCGCCCCCGCTCCCGCTCGCCGCAAGCTCTCGGGAAACCGGCTGATCACCTTTTTGCAAGGAAGCTGGCGCGAGCTTCAGCGGGTACAGTGGCCGGATCGCCAGCAGGTGATGCAGGCCACCGGGGTCGTTATCGGGTTCGTGATCGTGGCCGGCGTGTTCCTTGGCGTGGCCGACACGATCGCCGGCAAGGTCGTCACGTTGATCCTCAAATAGAGCTAGTCCGAGAGAGAACATGTTCCGCTGGTACGTCGTAAACACCTATTCCGGCCACGAAAACAAGGTCAAGCACAACCTCGAGCACCGCGTCGTGTCGCTCAACCAGAAGCGCGCCGTGCGCCAGATCGTCGTCCCGACCGAGTCGGTGTCCGAGCTCAAGGACAACCAGAAGGTGACGGTCGAGAAGCGGACGATGCCCGGCTACGTGCTCGTCCAGATGGACCTCAACGAGGATTCGTGGTCGCTGGTCAAGGGCACGCCGGGGGTGACCGGCTTCGTCGGCGCGTCCAACGAGCCGGTGCCGCTGACGCAGGTGGAGGTCGATCGGCTGTTGCATCAGGAGCCCGCCGAGCGCCCCCGCAGCCGCGCCCAGTTCTCGATCGGCGAGTCGGTCAAGGTGGTCTCGGGTCCGCTGTCTGACTTCTCGGGCGAGATCTCCGAGGTCAACGAGGACGCCCAGCGGCTCAAGGTGCTGGTCTCGATCTTCGGCCGCGAAACCCCGGTCGAGGTCGCCTTTGACCAGGTCAAGAAGATCTAATCGGCTAACAGGAATCTGAAAGCGCGCTCATGGCCAAGAAGGTCCTAACCCAGATCAAGCTCCAAGCGGTCGGTGGCCAGGCCAGCCCCGCGCCCCCCGTGGGGCCGGCGCTCGGCCAGCACGGCGTCAACATCATGGAGTTCGTCAAGGCGTTCAACGCCCAGACTCAATCCGACGCCGGCACCGTGATCCCGGTGGTGATTACCGTCTTCGAGGATCGCTCGTTCACGTTCATCACCAAGAGTCCGCCGGCCGCGGTCCTGATCAAACAGGCGCTGTCGCTCGACAAGGGCTCCGCTGAGCCCCACCGGGACAAGGTCGCCCAGATCACCCGGGCTCAGCTCAAGGAGATCGCCGAGAAGAAGATGAAGGACCTCAACGCCAACGACATCGACGCGGCGGCCGAGATCATCGCCGGCACCGCGCGATCGATGGGCGTGGACGTGATTTGAAGATGGACTTCCGCAGACACCTGAATTCTCGGAGGCACCGCTGATGGCCAAGCACGGTAAGGCCTACGTTGACGCCAAGCAGCGCTTTGACCGTTCGCGGGAATACGCCCCCGCCGAGGCGATCTCGCTGGTCAAGCAGCTGGGCAGCGCCAAGTTCAACGAGTCGGTCGAGGTCCACGTCCGCACCGGCCTCAACGTCCGCCACGCCGACGAGCAGCTGCGCGGGACGATCGCGCTCCCGCACGGGCTCGGCAAGGAGGTCAAGATCGCCGTCTTCGCCCAGGGTGACAAGGCCCGCGAGGCCGAGGAGGCCGGCGCTGACGTGGTCGGCGGCGAGGACCTCGCCAAGCGCGTCCAGGACGGCTTTGACGACTTCGACGTCGCGATCGCGACCCCGGACATGATGCCGGTGGTCGGCCGGCTCGGCCGGATCCTCGGCCCGGCGGGCAAGATGCCCAACCCAAAGGTTGGCACGGTCACGATGGACGTGGCCAAGGCGGTCGGCGAGTCAAAGGCCGGCAAGGTCGAGTACCGCACGGACAGGACCGCGATCGTCCATCTCGTGATCGGCAAGAGTGACTTCGAGGAGCGCCTGCTGCTGGAGAACTATGCCGCCGTGATCGACGAGCTGATCCGCGCCAAGCCGTCGGCGGCCAAGGGCCGCTACATACGGTCGGTCACGTTTGCGACCACGATGGGCCCCGGCATCAAGGTGGACCCCTCGCGCACGCGTGACATCGTCGAGGAGCCGGTAGCCGCGTAGAATCGCTCACCGCAGACCACAGAGACACGCCCCAGACCTCCGGCCGCCAGCGCGCGCAAGCCCGGAGCAGGCGGAGCCTCGAACCGAGCCGGTCCCCCGCTGGGGCCGGGAGCGATTCGAACGCCCGCCGCCGAGCGGGCGTTTCTCATGAGAGAGAGCAAACAGTGAACAGAGAACAGAAATCAGCCACCGTGGACGAGATCGCCGAGCAGATCGGAGCGGCCGACGCGGTCATCGCCGTCGACTACCGTGGCATCTCGGTCGCCCAGGTGGCCGAGCTGCGCTCGAAGCTGCGCGATGCCGACGCCCGGTTCAGGATCGTCAAGAACTCGCTCTCAGAGCGCGCCGCCGACAAGGCCGGGGCCGAGGACCTGAAGCCGATGCTCGTCGGGCCGACGGCGCTGACGCTCGTGCGGGGTGACCCCGCGCTGGCGGCCAAGGCGCTCAATGACACGGCCCGGCAGCTGCGCGTGCTCGAGTTCAAGGGCGGCTTGCTCAACGGGGCCGTGCTCGATGCCGACCAGCTGCGCTCGATCGCCCGCCTGCCCGCTCGCGAGGTGCTGCACGGTCAGCTCGTCGGGACGATCGCCGCGCCGCTGACCGGGCTCGCGCGGGGGCTGAACGCGCTGATCGCGGGGATCGCGATCCAGCTCAAGGCGATCGCCGACCAGAACCTGGTGAGCGGGGAAGCCGCTGCGGCGCAGCCCGAGGAGGCGGCGCCCGAGCCAGAGGTGGAGACCCCGCCCGAGCCGGAGCCGGAGCCGGAGCCGGAGCCGGAGCCCGAGCCGGCGGCCGAGCCCGAGGCGGCGGCCGAGCCCGAGGCGGAGACCCCGGCCGAGCCCGAACCCGAGCCTGAACCACAACCATCTGAAACCAGAAGCGAAGCCGCGTCGGACGCGGAATCGTCCGACGACAAGGAGGAAGCATGACCACCACCACCGAGTGGATCGACGAGCTCAAGACGATCTCCGTCCTGGAGCTGTCCGAGCGCATCAAGGCGCTCGAGGAGGCGTTTGGCGTCTCCGCGAGCGCGGTCGCCGCGGCGGCCCCGGCCGGTGGCGCTGCCGCGACCGACGGTGGCGAGGAGGCCGAGGAGCAGACCAGCTTCGACGTCGTCCTCACCGCCGCGGGGGACAAGAAGATCCAGGTGATCAAGGTCGTCCGCGCCGCGACCGGCCTCGGGCTGAAGGAGGCCAAGGCCCTCGTGGACGAGGCTCCCAAGCCCATCAAGGAGG
>JBPCQU010000158.1:0-3267 GCA_050997795.1 Solirubrobacteraceae bacterium
CGATCGCGCCGGCGGCGTGCTCCGGACGCCAGCTGGGGAGGTCAGGCCATACCACCAGCACGGGGCCGTGACCGGACGCGAATGCGCGGGCCGCGGCGTTGGCGAGGCGCCCACCCCGACCGGCCCCGTTCTGCGGGAATGTCTGCACCCCCGGGCCGAGCAGCGCGCGGAGCCGTGGCCCCGCATCGGCGGGCTCGTGGGCGACGTGGACCGCGCCCGGCGCGACCTCGGCCGCCCACGTCGCCGCGCGGCCGATCAGGATCTCCTGCAGCGCGGCCCAGCGGTTAGGCCCCAGCGACAGCGCGAGTTCGCTGCGCGCGGCCGACCCGGCGGGCGTGCGAGCCATCATGAGCACAGCCCGGGCTCTCACCGTCTCGACCAAGCCCGGTTTCAGCCCCGCTCGAAGCGGTACATAGTGCCCGCGGGCGCGGGCGGCCGGTCGGCCAGCCGGCCCACCGCCGCGCCGAGTACGTCGGCGAACACGGTCGAGCTCGAGCCCATCAGCTCGATCAGCTTCGACACCGGCGTCGGCTCGCCCGGCACGACCTCGTTGGCGTAATCGGTCACGAACCCCGCCAGCGCGAACGGAAGCTCGAGCTCGCCGCAGAGAACCGTCTCCGGGCCGCCGGTCTGGCTGACGGCCACGACGCCGCAGCGGGCGAGCTGGGCGATCTCGCTTGGCGTGTTGAAGCGGGGACCGTCGACGTGGCCGTACGTGCCACCGTCACGCACGGCGTGGCCCGCATCCGCCGCCGCGGCGAGAAGCGCCGCCCGCACGCCCTCCGAGAAGGGGCCACCGTGCAGGATCCAGTGCCCGCGCGCGGTGTCGCCCGGCGCGACGAAGAACGTGCACAGCGAGCCGTCGGGCAGCCGGTTGGAGCTGAAATGCAGGTCGTCGAAGACGACCAGGGAGCCGAGCTCGAGGCTTGGATCGACCGCGCCGCACGCCGTGCAGCCGATCACCGCGCGGGCGCCGAGCTCGTTCAGCGCCCAGATGTTGGCTCGGTGTCTGACCTGGTTCGACAGTCGCCGGTGATCCACGCCGTGGCGAGAGATGTGCAGCACCTCGGCCCCGCCAATGCGACCCCGGGAGACCTCGGTGTCGCCAAACGGCGTCTTCACCGACACCGCTTCGTCGGGCTGGAATCCGGGTAGCGCGTAGATCCCAGATCCGGTGATCACCGCGATCGGCATGGCGCGCGATCCTATCCGAGTCGATGACCCCTTCCGGCCCAGCAAACACCTCCGCGTGGATCGTGATCTACGACGCTGATTGCGGGTTCTGTCGCTGGTCGCTGGCGCTGCTGCTGGGCGCCGATCGCCGGCGCCGGTTGCGACCGCTCGCGCTCGGGACGCCCGAAGCCGACGCGTTGCTGTTCGATGTCCCCGCCGAGCAGCGCGCGGCGTCTTGGCACCTGGTCTCGCCCGACGGCAGTCGTAAGTCGGCGGGTTCCGCGGCGCCCAGGCTGCTGGCGCTGTTGCCCGGCGGCCGCGTCCCCGCCGGTCTGCTGGCGCGCGCGCCGGCGCTGACCGACCGCGCCTACGACGGGGTCGCCTCCCACCGCTCGACGCTCAGCCGCTGGCTGACCTCCCGGGCCAAGCGGCGCGCAACGGTGAAGATTGCCCGGCGCGAAGCCAAGCCGCGCTGAACGCCACCAGGCTCAGGCCGACGCCAGCGCCGGCTCGTGCTCGAGCAGGTACTCGTCGAGCGCCGTGGCCTTCTCGGTGTCCTCGTAGACCTCGTAGTCCTCGAGGCGTCCCCACCGCAGCCGGCCCCAGATCACGAAGCGGTTCTCGTACACGGTCTCGCCAGCGGGTGACCGTACGTAGTCGTGACCGCGGACGCAGACCGTGTGACGCCACGGAAAGCCCTTCAGCACGACCTCGTCGGGAAACGTCTTGACCCCGACCCGCACCATTCGCTCCAACCACCGGCGGAGCTCCGCCTTGCCGTGGTACTCCCCGCTCCACGAGTTGTCACCGGGGAAGCGGAAGGTGACGTCCTCGGCGTCCATCAGCAGCGTCGGGCGGATGTCACCGGCGCGGGCGCGCGACATCGTGTACGAGATCAGCTTCTTGGCCAGCCACGATTGCATGTAGGTGTCTCCTCTGAATTGATCGCTCTAGCGAGTATCGTATCCACATCGTTTAGTTCTGGCCAGGAGGTTGAGCGCATGTCCACGACCCGGGAGCGCATCGTCGAAGCGAGCGCAGAGCTGTTTCGCCGGCAGGGCTACGCGGCGACTGGGGTCAAGCAGATCGTGACGGAGGCCAGCGCGCCGTTCGGATCGCTGTACCACTTCTTTCCCGGCGGCAAGGAGCAGCTCGGCGCGGAGACGATCCGTACCTCGGGCGCGATCTATGAGCTCCTGATCGGAGCGGTGTTCAACCCCGCGCCCGACCTCCCGAGCGCCGTGCGGTCGTTCTTCGCCGGCGCCGCCGACCACCTACTGGAGACCGACTACGCCGACGCCTGCCCGATCGCGACCGTGGCGCTTGAGGTCTCGAGCAGCAGCGAGACGCTGCGGGAGGCGTGCGCCGACGTCTTCGAGAGCTGGATCGCCGCCGGCGCCGAGCGCTTCACGGCCGCCGGCCTGGGCGAGGCGGCGGCGCGGAAGCTGACGATCGCGATGCTCGCCGCGCTTGAGGGAGCGTTTGTGCTGGCCCGGGCGCTGCGCAGCACCGAGCCGCTCGAGGTCGCCGGCGCGTTGGTCGCGGCCGAGACGCAGCGGATGCTCGCGGGCTCGGGCCACCGCTAGCCGATGAAGCGCTCGGCGATCCCGTCGCCGACCGCCATGCACCAGCCGAGCGCCGGGCAGGAGACCGAGCTCAGCTGTACCGGGCCACGGCGGAGTGCCACCTGGGTCCAGGTCGCGCCGTTCCAGCTGGCGGCGAGCGGGCCGATCGCCCCGTTGGTGGCGCCGTACCGGCCGACCGCCGCGCACGATGTCGCGGTCGCGCACGAAATAGCTTCCAGGACGGTGATTGGGTTCCCTGCCGCGGACGGACCGCGGTAGGCCGAGGGCGGGAAGGCAAGGGTCGACGCCGAGAAGGCGGTGCCGTCGCCGGGCGCGGCGATCGCCTGGTCGGTGCCGCCGTCATCGCCCGGGATGTTGTCTCCGTCGGGTGTGAACGCGTTGCCGACGCCGAGGCAGGTGAGGCGCGCGGCGCAGCTGACCCCTAGCAGCCCGGCGCCGCTCGCGCCGGCCGGCGTCGTCACGGAGCCGAGCGACCACGTCCGCCCGCTCCAGCGCTCCACCGTCGTCG
>JBPCQU010000240.1:0-2678 GCA_050997795.1 Solirubrobacteraceae bacterium
ATCAATCGATCGGAGATCGAATGCTCGGACTCGACAACCCACTTCACATCGCCTTCGTACTCGTCCTGCTGCTGCTCGTGTTCGGCGCCAAGCGGCTGCCGGAGATGGGCAAGTCACTCGGCGCCGGTCTGCGCGGCTTCAAGGAGTCGATCAGCGGCGATGACCCGACTGTGCACCTCAACGAAGCGCACAGCCCCGTCCGCGTCGACGAGATGCCCCCCACGCCGGCCGCGATCGCCGAGCCCACCAGCGAGCCTGTCGCCGATCGCGCCCCGGTGCAGCCTGTCGCCGATCGTGCCCCGGTGCAGCCGGCCGCTTAGTAACGCGTCTGACCCGATCGACCATGCAGATGCCAAGCGCATTTGCGCCGGCCAAGATCAGGCCGGTGCACCACGACGCCCAACTCAGCGTCGTCGACCACCTCGACGAGCTGCGGGTGAGGCTGATCGTCTCGCTGCTCGCGGTTGCCGTCGCGTTTGGCATCTGCTTCTGGCAGAACCATCAGCTCCTGAGCCTGATCAACAAGCCGCTCGCGCACAATACCCAGCAGCAGGTGCGTGACGGCCACGGGCCGCTGGGAGCAACGTACTCGGTGCAGCAGAGCACGCGTGACGTCGCCAAGCAGGTCGGCACCGTCGTGGGCGTGCTCAGCGCCCAGCACCAGGCGCCCGCCGTCAGCGCCTCGCTGCACGGCGTGCAGCAGAGCCTGCAACGCGACGTCAAGCGCCTGTCGGCCGCCCCGCAGGGCGATCGGCCCGTGACGCTGGGGATCGGCGAGCCGTTTACCACCACGGTCACCGTGACGCTCATCTTCGCGCTGATCCTGTCACTGCCGGTGCTCCTGCTGCAGGCCTACGGCTTCTTGATGCCGGCCTTCGAGCCCGCACAGCGGCGGCGGATGCTGCCGATCACCTTCGCGATCCCGGTGCTGTTCGCGGCCGGCGTCGCGTTCGGCTACACGGTCGTGCTGCCGGCGGCGCTGCATTTCTTCCAGAACTTCAACAGCGCCCAGTTCAATGTGCTCGTTCAGGCGAGTCAGTACTACAAGTTCGCCGCGACGACGCTGCTCGCGATGGGGCTTCTGTTCCAGGTGCCGGTCGCGATCTTCGCCGTCACCCGAGCCGGATTGGTGACGCCGAGGCAGCTGCGGCGAAACCGCCGCTACGCGGTGCTCGCGTGCGGGCTGGTGGCCGCGGTGCTGCCCGGTGACGCGATCACGATGCTGCTCGAGACACTGCCCCTGTACCTGCTGTTCGAGGCCAGCGTGCTGATCGCGAGCGTCTCCCAGCGCCGGACCAACGCGCGAGAGGCGCGTGCGGCCCGGTCGGCGAGCGACGGCTCAGACGCGAAGCTCGGCGGGACCTTCGACGGAACGCCCTAGGCCAGGACGAGGACTTCGGCGATGAGGATTGCGATCGTAGGCGCCGGCGTCTCCGGCCTCGTGGTGGCCCACCTGCTGGCGCGCGAGCACGAGATCACGCTGTTCGAGGCTGCCGGCTATGCGGGCGGACACACGAACACGATCCGCGTCGACACCGAGAACGAGACCCATCAGGTCGATACCGGCTTCATCGTCTTCAACGACCGCAACTACCCCAACTTCGAGCGCCTGCTCGATCGCCTCGGAGTCGCCTGGCAACCGTCGACGATGACCTTCAGCGTCAGCGACGGGCGGGGAGACTTCGAGTACAACGGCAGCTCCCCGAACGGCCTGTTCGCCAAGCGCGCGCATCTGATCACGCCGTGGTTTCACCGCATGCTGGCCGACCTGGCGCGCTTCAACCGCGCCGCGCGCGGGTTGCTGAGCCACGACGACGAGGGTCCGCCGCTCGGGGACTGGCTCGAGCAGCAGTGCTTCTCCCGGCCGTTCATCGAACGGCTGATCGTCCCTCAGGCGTCCGCGGTGTGGTCTGCCGACCCGCATCAGATGTGGACTTTCCCCGCCCGCTTCCTGGCCGAGTTCTTCGATAATCACGGCATGCTCTCATTGCGCGGTCGCCCGCGCTGGCGCACGATCCGTGGCGGCTCGGCTCGCTACGTCGAGGCCCTCGAGCGGGAGTTCCGCGGCCGGCTCCGACTCAGGACGCCCGTCGAGGCGGTGACCCGCGGCAGCGACCACGTGCTCGTCAGGCCCCGGGGCGGCGTTGCTGAGCGCTTTGACGAGGTGGTGCTCGCCACGCACTCCGACCACGCGCTCGCGCTCCTCGGTGATGCCTCCAATCGCGAGCACGAGATCCTCGGTGCGATCCCCTACCAGGCAAACGAGGCGGTGCTTCACACCGACGTTCGGATGCTGCCCCGGCGCCGCCGCGCCTGGGCGAGCTGGAACTACCACCTGATGCAGCCTCCCGGCATGCAGACCACCGTCACCTACCACATGAACAAGCTGCAGTCGCTGCGCGCCGAGCGGGAGTTCTGCGTCACGCTCAACCGCACCAGCGAGATCGACCCAGCGCACGTGATCCGCAAGATCGCCTATGACCACCCGGTCTACACCGCCGCCGGCGTACGCGCACAGGCGCGCTTTGATGAGATCAGCGCGCGCTCGGGAACGCACTTCTGCGGCGCCTATTGGGGCTGGGGCTTCCACGAGGACGGGGTCGTCTCAGCGCTGCGTGTCGCCGAGCGCTTCGGAGTGCGGCTTTGACAGAGAGCTGCATCTACGCCGGCACGATCCG
>JBPCQU010000036.1:0-8749 GCA_050997795.1 Solirubrobacteraceae bacterium
CCACCAATCCGCAAGCCAGGAGCACCAGGACGAGGTACGCGCCGGCCAGGGCCGCCGCGGCCGCGCCGGCGACCACGTACAGCAGCCAGCGCAGCTGGACGCGGCGCTGGCCCCCGACCCGGGCGCGGCTTGGACCGACGAGCGCCCACCCGGCGCGCACCGCAACCGCTGCGACAGCCGCGCCCGCCCCGGCACCCGCGCCGCGGAGCCAGGACGGCGGCGCATGGGACAGCACCGCCGTGGACAGCGCCAGAACCAGGATCACGGCCGGCAGGATGAAGCCGACGCCACCGACGATCGCGCCGGCGGGACCGGCGACTCGGTAGCCGCACAGGATCGCGAGCTGGGTGGAGGCCGGCCCGGGCAGCAGACCGCACGCCGCGTTGGCATCCTCGAACGTCCGCGCGTCGATCCATTGCATTCGGGTCACGACGAGCTCGCGCAGCAGCGCTATGTGCGCCGGCGGACCGCCAAACCCGGTCAGCCCGATCCGCGTCCAGTGGCGGGCAACGGTCGCGAGCGGCACCGCATCTGACACCCGCGCAGCCTTTCAGACGTGCGCTTGAGGACGCCTTCAGTCGTCGGTGCTCTGCGCGCTGACCGGCTCGATTTCACCGGGGAGCCGCTCTACCGGCTCCCCGGCCTCGGATACGCGCTCGCCGACCTCCGCGGGCAAGCGCTCGCCCGGATCCTCGAGCAAACGCTCCTCCGCGTCTTCCGGGAAGCGCTCGGCCGCGGCTTCGGCGAGCGCGATCAGGGCGGCGCCGACGGCACGGGCATCCTCGAGCAACCGCGCGCGCTCGCGCCACACCGCGTCGGTCTCCGTGTCGAGCTCCTCCAGCTTCCGCTGGGCCCGATCGGTGAGCGCCACGGCGTTCGCCGCCGCGTCGGCGATACAGCGGTCAGCCCGCTCCTGCGCGAGGCGCGTCGTCTCGTGAGCCTGGTCGTGGGCGACCACGAGGATCGAGGAGGTCTGCTCGCCGAGTCGTTCGATCTCCTCACTGATCGACATCGCCGGGGCCGAGGCCCGCAGCTCACTGATCTCCTGCTCGAGCCGGGCGATGTGCTGATCGACGGCCTCGCGGTTGTAGCCGAGCGGATCGACCGGGAACGGGACGCTCTCGTCGGTCCCGTGAGCGAAGGCGTCGTAAGGGTCGGTCTGCTGACCCGGCTCGGATTCCGGGTAGTCGACCGGCCCACGATCAAGGGTCGCGAACACACCCGCGATGCGATCGCGGAGATCGGTCAGGCGGAAACCGGGAGAGCGCGGCTGCTCATGCGCCGCGGTCTGCTCCTCTTCAGGCGTGTCAGTCGGCCTCTGGAAGTAGCTCATGACCCCTCGTTCCCTCGCTTGCGGTTGGGGGGCTGTTCGCCGTGTCAGACCGCATCCCTGTAGCTGCAACCGCGCCGCCACGAATCAGCGCGCCGAGGTCACCCTCATGGCGCCGGGACCGCGATCCGTGCCGCGGCCGCGCGCGCGAGCGCCGCGTGGTGGCGCCCTGCGCCGCCGAGCAGCGCCGCATCGACCTGTGCCCGCTTGTAGAGCCAGTGCACGTCAGCCTCCCACGTGAAGCCGATGCCGCCATGTGCCTGGATCGCGCTCCCCGTTACCTCACGTCCGCCGGTGGCGGCCGCCGCGGCCGCGAGGGCCGACGCCTCGGCCAGCCGGTCGGGGTCGGCGTCCGCTGCCCACGCGGCGAAGCACGCGGTCGAGCGCGCGCTCTCGGTGTGCAGCAGCATCTGCGCGCAACGGTGAGCCACGGCCTGGAAGGAGCCGACCGGGACCCCGAACTGCTTGCGGTCCTTCACGTACTCGAGTGTCATGTCGAGCGCCCGCTGACAAACGCCGACGACCTCGGCCGCGAGACAGGCGTGGACTCGAGCTGCGGCGCCCGGCTCGAGCGGCTCGCCGGCTGCGCTCACGCGGGCGAAGCGGCGCGTCGGATCGATCGTCACCAGCGCCTCGGTCCGCGGTTCGGTCACGAGGCGCGCATCCTCGCCGTCGAGCAGCACCACGACCGCTGCACCGTGCGCGTCGGCGGCGAGCTCGGTCGTCCCGACGCCCGCCGTCAGCTCGCCCGAGGCCAGGCCGGGCAGCCAGCGCTCGCGCTGATCCTCGCTTCCGGCGGCCTGGATCACGGCAGCGGCGACCGCTGTGGAGAGAAACGGCGTCGCGGCACAGGCGTATCCGAGCTCTTCGAGCAGCACCGCCAGCTCCACGGCACCCAGTCCCTGGCCCCCATAGCGCTCGGCCACCGCGATGCCCGGCCAGCCCAAGGCCACGATTTCTGTCCACAGCCCCGCGTCATACTCGCCTGACTCGGCTGCCTCACGCACCTTGACAAACGGCGAGCGAGCGCCCAGCAGCTCGTGCGCGACTGCCTTGATCTCACGCTGATCTTCGGTCAGATCGAAGTCCATGACCGCCTCCTCAACGCGCCCTGGGCAAGCCGAGCACGCGCTCGGCGACGATGTTCTTGAGCACTTCGGTCGTCCCACCCTCGATCGAGTTGCCCCGCGCTCGAAGCAGCTCGTACGCCCACCGGCTCCCCGCCTGCAGGGCGCTTGGCCCCAGCACGTCAGCGGCGAACTGCGTGAGCTGCTGGTTGGTGTCAGACCACATCCACTTCGTCAGCGACCCCTCGGGGCCCGGTTGCCCGTACTTCTCGATCGCCGTCAGGCCACGGTAAGCGGTCAGGCGGAGCACTTCGGCCTTGAGGTGCAACTCGCCGAGGCGATCTGCGACCACGGGGTCGTCGAGCAGGCCTCGCTGCGCCGCCTCGTCGATCACCCGGTCGAGCAGCTGGCGCAACCGGACCTGGAGGAAGAAGGCCAGTCCGGCGCGTTCGTTCATGAGCGTGGTCAGCGCGACCTTCCATCCATTGCCGACGCCGCCGAGCACGTTCTCGTCGGGGATCCGGGCGCAGTCGATGAACAGGTCGTTGAACTCCGGCTCGCGGGTGATCTGGCGCAGCGGGCGGACCTGAACCGACTCCTGCTCCATGTCCATCAAGAAGTAGGTGAGTCCCTTATGCTTGGCCGCCTCGGTGTCGGTCCGCGCGACCAGCATGCACCACTTCGAGTACTGCGCGCCGCTGGTCCAGACCTTCTGGCCGGAGACGATCCAGCCATCGTTCTCCTTGACCGCCCGGGTCTTGAGACTCGCGAGATCAGAGCCCGCATCGGGCTCGGAGAACCCTTGGCACCAGATCTCCTCGGCGGTCAGGATCGGAGTCAGGTAGCGGTCCTTCTGCTCGGCGGTGCCCCAGCTCATGATCGTCGGACCGGCCAACAGCAACCCGAGGACGTTGGCCGGCAGCGGCGAGCCCGAGCGCCCGAGCTCCTCAAAGAAGATCGCCGATTCGGTCAGGCTCGCGCCACGCCCGCCGTACTCCACCGGCCAGTGGACCGCCGCCCACCCGCCCTTCGCGAGTCCGCGCTGGAAGTCGCGGCGCCAGCCGTAATGCGCGTCCTCGTCGGCCTCGGGCTCCGGGCCCGGGTCGTTGGCCTGCAGCCACGCGCGTAGCTCGTCGCGAAACGCCAGCTCTCGCTCGTTGAATGTCAAGTCCATCCCCCGACGATAACCGTCCCGCCCGGTGATCGCGGATCTGCATCAGCCCGCGCTAGCCTCGGCTCGGTCGTCACGGCCCACGCGACGCCCGGGGTGGGAGACTCTGTCGATGAGCACGGAATCGGCCCCAGGCCGGCCCGACCCGCTGCTGGCGGAGCAGTCGGCCTATTACCGCGCGATCGCCCCGAAATACGACAAGCGCGGGATCCAAGGAGCGCGGGGCGACGAACTCGTGATGGTGCTGGACTCATTTCGGCCGGTCGGGAAGGTGCTCGAGCTAGCCTGCGGGCCGGGCACCTGGACCGGCCACCTGCTCCGCCACGCGACCGCCGTCACGGCGCTCGACGGCTCCCCGGAGATGCTGACGATCGCGTCAGGCCGAATCCGCGACGAGCGGGTTCGCTTCGTCCAGACCGACATCTTCGACTGGCAGCCCGCCGACCGCTACGACGTGGTCTTCTTCGGCTTCTGGCTCTCGCACGTCCCGCTCGAGCGCTTCGCCTCGTTCTGGTCAATGGTCGGTGACTGCCTCGAGCCCGAGGGGCGTGTCCTGTTCCTAGATGACGCCTATCGCACCGACCACGAGCTCGTCTACGGGGACGCCTCGCAGGTCGTCCGTCGCCGCCTCGACGATGGGAGCGACTACCGCGTGGTCAAGGTTCCGCACGAGCCCAAAGCGCTAGAACGCCGGCTGGCGCAGCTCGGATGGGCGATCGAGGTTCGCGAGGCTTCACGGCCATTCTTCTGGGGCGCCGGCGCCCGGAGCCGCTCAACTCGCAGCATGTGCAGCCACCTCTGAGCCGTGTGTGTTGATTCGTGTGATCCCTGAAGCTGAGCTGGCGCTGGCCTCGGATCGTCCAGCTGGCCCTCGGGTCCTGATCGTCGGCGCCGGCTTCGGCGGAATCGCGGCGGCGATAGAGCTCGAGCGGCATGGGTTTCACGACATCACGATCCTCGACAGCGCGCCGGGGGTCGGCGGGACGTGGTTCTACAACAGCTACCCGGGCGCCACGTGTGACGTGCCGAGCCACCTGTACTCGTACTCGTTTGCGCAGCGGCGAGACTGGTCGAGACTCTGCTCGCCGCAGGAGGAGATCCTCAGTTACCTGCGCGGGGTCTCGCACGCCCACGGTGTCGACCGGCTCGTGCAGACCTCGCGACGGGTCACCCGATGCAGCTTCGACGAGTCGCGGTCGAGGTGGCTCGCGGAGACCGAGACCGGCGAGCGCCACGAGGCCGACGCGATCGTGCTGGCCACCGGCCAGCTGAACCGGCCCTCGGTGCCGCGCCTGCCCGGGCACGAGCGCTTCCAGGGCCATAGTTTTCATTCAGCGCGCTGGGACCACGGTTATGACCTCACCGCAAAGCGGGTCGCGGTGATCGGAACCGGCGCCAGCGCGGTCCAGTTCGCACCGCTGATCGCCGAGCGCGTGGCTCACATGACCGTCTACCAGCGAACCGCCAACTGGCTGCTCCCCCGGGAGAATCGGGTCTACCCACCGCTGTTGAAGAAGGCGATCGAGCACCTGCCCGGAGTCCAATGGCTGCGTCGACGCTGGATATTCAACTACTGCGAGGCGCTGACGCTGGCGATCCGCCATCCGAGGACGGTGGGCCGGTTACTGGGCCTGCGCTCGAGCGCGTTCATGCGCCGCCAGCTGCCCGACCCCGAGCTGCGCGCGCAGGTGTGGCCCGATTACACCTTCGGCTGCAAGCGCGTCCTGTTCAGCTCTCACTATCTCCCCGCGCTCGCACGGGACAACGTGGAGCTGGTGACCGATGCGATCACCGAGGTGACAGAGGGCGGCCTGCGCACGGCCGACGGGATCGAGCGAGAGCTCGACTGCATCATCTGGAGCACCGGCTTTCGCGCCTCGGAGTTCATGGCTCCGATGCGCGTGGTCGGCGCCGGCGGCCGCGAGCTCGACAACGCCTGGGAAGGCGGCGCCCACGCGCACCTCGGGCTGACGGTGCCGGGGTTCCCGTCGATGTTCCTGATGTACGGGCCCAACACCAACACCTCGGGCGGCTCGATCATCGTCTACCTCGAAGCGCAGGCCTCATACATCCGCCAGGCGCTCGAGCACCTGCGCGCCGGCCACTTCGCCTCGCTCGACGTGCGTTGGGAGGTGGAGGCGGCAAGCGATCTCGAGACGCAGGCACGGTTCGCGGGCACCGCGTGGACGGACTGCGACTCCTGGTACCGCGACAAGCAGGGACGGATCGTCGCCAACTGGCCCGGTTACATGCGCGAGTACCTCGAGCGGACCCAAACGTTCGAGCCGAGCGAGTACGTCTTCTCGCGCTAGCCTCGGGCCGCCCAGCACGAGCTGGGCCGCAGCCCGGGTACCGTCGAGCGGCATGTCACCCGACGCGCGACGCTCGCGCATCACGATCGCCGGTCGGCGGATCGATGCGGTGGCGCTCGAGGGAGACGCCGCCCGGGCGCCGATCGTGATGCTCCACGAAGGACTCGGCTCGATCGGGTTGTGGCGCGGCCTGCCCGCCGCGCTGGGCGAAGCGACGGGGCGGCGCGTGATCGCGTTCTCGCGCTTCGGCCACGGCCGCTCGGAGCGCTCGCCGTGGCCACGGGATGTGACCGGCTTCCATCGTCGCGAGGCGCTCGAGCTGTTGCCCGAGCTGCTCGGCACGCTCGGCGTGACCGAACCGCCGCTGCTGGTCGGTCACAGCGACGGCGCCTCGATCGCCCTCATCTACGCCGGCCACCATTCAGCCTCCGGCCTGGTGCTGATCGCCCCGCACGTGTTCGTGGAACCGCAGACCCTGGCGGCGATCCGCCAGACCCGGGAGAACTACGTCAACGGCGGGCTGCGCGAGCGGATGGCCCACCACCACGACGACGTCGACGCCGCGTTCTGGGGCTGGTGTGAGATGTGGCTGGATCCCGAGTTTGTGGCCTGGAACCTCGAGGCCGACGCTGCCCGGGTGAAGGCTCCGACCCTGCTGATCGCCGGCGAGAACGACCCCTACGGCACGCTCGAGCAGCTGCGGCGGATCGAAGCGCGCCTGCGGGGGCCCGCCACGCGGCTCGTGCTCGGCGGCGGCCACAGCCCACACCTGGAGGCGCCGGAGGAGGTCGTCGTTGCCGTGACCGAGTTCGCTACCGGCGCTTGTCGCGACTGGCCCGGATCAGCTCCTCGATCCGGACCAGCTTGACCCGCGGACGGCCGACGGGCTCGCCGAGCGAGGACTCGTACGCGTCGATCGCCTCCCAGCCTTCCCAGGTGACGTGGTCGGGCACGCGCTCGGCCAGCCAGGACGCGATCGTGGCGGCGGCGTCCTTTCCGGCCGCCGGCCGATTAAGGCCCCCGCCTTCGGCGTCCTGGACGATTCGCGCCACCGTATCCGTCGCGTCCTTCTTGTTGGTCCCGATCACTCCCGAGGGTCCGCGCTTGATCCAGCCGACCACGTACTCGCCGGAGCACGGCGCACCGGAGTCATCGAGCACCCGGCCGTCCTGGTTGCGGATCAGCCCGCGGCGCTCGTCGAACGGGATTCCGGCCAGCGGGAGCCCGCGGTAGCCGATCGAACGCAGCACCAGTCCACACTCGATCAGCTCCTCCTGCCCTGTCGGCTCGGCGCCGACACGTCCGCCGGCGTCGGTCACGAGACGGTTGACCCCCACCCGGACTCCGGTCACCGGACCGTCGTCCCCGTCGCCGAGGATCTCCAGTGGCGAGCGCAGGAAGCGCAGCTCGAGGCGGTGAGACTTGTCCTGCGGCCGGCGCCGGGAGTACTCGCGCAGGATCTCGACGTTGCGTCGCTTAGTGGCGTCATCGGGCTCGTCTACGTCTTTGAGTTGGGCGGGGTCGACGATCACGTCGGCGCGTCTCAGCTCCCCCAGCTCGCGCAGCTCGGGATTGGTGAACGAGGCCTGCGCGGGACCGCGGCGCCCGAGCAGCACGACCTCGGTGACGCCGGCCATGCCGAACGCCTGCAGCGCGTGGTCGGCGGTATCGGTCGGCGTCAGCTCGTCGGGGTCGAGTACCAGCATCCGAGCCACGTCGATCGCGACGTTGCCGTTGCCGATCACGACCGCGCGGCCGCCGTTGAGGTCGAACTGCTGATCGGTGTACTGCGGGTGGCCGTTGTACCAGGCCACGAACTCGGTCGCGGGGTGCGACCCGGGGCGGTCCTCGCCGGGGATCCCAAGCCGGTTGTCAGTCGCGGTCCCGACCGCGTAGACGACCGCGTGGTAGCGCGCGAGCAGGTCCTCGCGCGTGACTGCGTTGCCCAGCTCGACGCCGCCGAAGAAGCGAAACGCCTCGTGGCTCGCGGTCTTGGCGTACACCCGGGTGACCGACTTGATCTTCGGGTGGTCGGGCGCGACGCCGGCCCGCACGAGCCCGAACGGGGTCGGCAGCGCGTCGTAGAGGTCGACCTCGAAGCCGGCCTTCAAGAGCTGATCGGAGGCGTAGAACCCCGATGGACCGGCCCCCACGACCGCCGCGCGCATCACGCTCCGTGCGCCACGACCGTGGGGCGAATGCCCTCGACCTCGATGAGCGCTGCCATCCGCGAGGGGACTATACGATGGCGCCCATGCCGCTCCCCGGCATCCCGGAAGGCTACGAGCCCGCCGTCCCGGTGAAGCGATCGTTCGACGCCCTCTATGGCCTCGAGCTGCTCGATGAGGACATCCGAGACGGGACGTTCCGCGGCCGAGTCCGGATCCGCGACGAGCTGCGTCAGCAGTTCGGCCTGCTCCACGGCGGCGTGATCGCCGCGACGGCCGAGGCGCTGGCCTCGCGCGGGACTTGTCTCGGCGTCGACAGCAACGACGCGGCGGTGATGGGCATGTCGAACGAGACCAGCTTCCTGCGCCCGCTGACCGACGGCCACCTGCACCAGAGCGCGGTCGTCAAGCACCGCGGGCGCACACGGTGGCTGTGGGAGGTCGATTCCCGCGACGACGAGGAGCGTCTGTGCGCGATCACGATCGTCAACGTCGCGGTACGTCAGCCTCCGGCCGGGGCAGCCGGCGCGGGTTGAGGCCGCCACCGGGCCAGCGCGACTCCGGCGAGGCAGAGCAAGTCACGAACCCGATTGCTGTCGGCGCGAGCCCGAGGTAGCCCAGCCAGCCGATCGCCGGGCCGCTGGCCCGGCCGAGCTGGTGGACGAGCGCGGGCGCGAAGGCAAGACAGCTGATCGCCCCGA
>JBPCQU010000285.1:0-4034 GCA_050997795.1 Solirubrobacteraceae bacterium
CCTCGCCTCACGGCCAGGGGCTCGACACGGCGATGGCGCAGATCGTCGCCGACAAGCTCGGCGTCGACCCAGCCGTGGTCGAGGTGGTGCACGGCGACACCGCCATCGGGCCGGAGGGTCGCGGCACATACGGGTCGCGCTCGCTGGCCACGGGGGGTGAGGCGGTGGCGCGGGCCACCGACAAGGTCGCCAACAAGGCCAAGGCGATCGTTGCCGCCGAGCTCGAGGCCGCCCCGGAGGACATCGAGGTCTCAGACGGGAAGTTCTCGGTGCGTGGCTCCCCGGACAAGGGGATGGCGCTGGCGGATGTGGCCGGAGTGGCCTACATCGGCGCCGTGCCCGAGGGGATGGAGCCCGGGCTCGAGGAGACGACCTTCTATGACCCCGAGAACTTCGTCTTCCCGTTTGGCGCCCACGCTTGTGTGGTCGACGTCGACGCCGACACCGGCAAGGTCAAGGTGATCCGCTACGTGGCGGTGGACGACTGTGGCCGGGCCATCAATCCGATGCTGATCGACGGGCAGGTCCACGGTGGCATCGTGCACGGGATTGGACAGGCGCTGTACGAGCGCATCCACTACGACGAGGAGGGCCAGCTCGTGACCGGCACGTTCGTCGACTACGCGCTGCCGACCGCGGCCGAGATCCCGAGCTTCGAGACCGACCGCACCGAGACACCGTCGCCGGTCAATTCACTGGGCGCCAAGGGCGTCGGTGAGGCGGGCACGATCGCCGCCAGCGCGGCGGTCACCAACGCCGTGCTCGACGCCTTGCGTCCGCTCGGCGTCGAGTTCATCAACATGCCGCTCAGCCCGATGCGGGTCTGGGAGGCGATCTCGGAAGCTAAGGGCGCGAGCCCGGAGGGAGGCCCGCAGTCATGATTCCCGCGGAATTTGATTACACGGCGCCCGAGACGCTGGAAGATGTGTTCCGAGAGCTCGAGGAGAACGGCGAGGACGCCAAGCTGCTGGCCGGTGGGCACTCTCTGATCCCGCTGATGAAGCTGCGGCTCGCGACCCCGTCGCTGTTGGTCGACCTGCGCAAGATCCCGGGGCTGCATGGCGTCGAGCGCCAGAACGGCAGCTGGCGGATCGGCGCGATGACGCCCCACGCCGTGCTCGAGCGATCGTCCGAGCTCGGCGTCGTCTCGCAGGTGGCGGCGACGATCGCCGATCCTCAGGTCCGCCACCGCGGCACGATCGGCGGCTCGCTGGCTCACGGCGATCCGGCGTCCGACCTCCCGGCAGCGATGTTGATCTGCGAAGCCGAGGTCACGGTGCGGGGAGCCGGCGGCGAGCGGACGATCGCCGCGCGCGATCTGTTCCAAGATTACCTCGAGACGGCGGTGCGCCATGGTGAAGTGTTGACCGAGGTGCGGGTTCCGGCGCTCGACGGCTGGGGCCATGGCTATGAGAAGTTCAACCGCCGCAGCGAGGATTGGGCGATGGTCGCGGTCAGCGCCGTGGTCAAGGTGTCTGACGGCGCGTGCGAGGACGTCCGCGTCGGCCTCACCAACATGGCCTCGGTGCCGCTGCGGGCGACGGCGGTCGAGGAGGCGCTGAGGGGGCAGTCGTTGTCACCCGAGAACATCGCGCGGGCGGCCGAGCAGGCCGCCGAAGGCACCAATCCACCCGCCGACCTGAACGCGAGCGCCGACTACAAGCGCCATCTGGCCCGGGTGCTGTGCCGACGCGCGGTGCAGGAGGCGCTCGGATAGGGGTGGGCGTCCCGGGAGAAGATCTGACGCTCGGGGGCTTCGATTCCGTGCCGGCCGCGAGCGCCGCTCTCGCCGAGCAGGGATACCTGGCGGACCGGCAGTTGGCGCTGGCGGTCCGCCTGGCCGTCGTGCTCGAGCAGCCGCTGCTGCTCGAGGGCGAAGCGGGAGTCGGCAAGACCGAAGTCGCGCGGGCCCTGTCGGCCGCACTCGGGGCGCGGCTGATCCGGCTTCAGTGCCACGAGGGGATCGACCTTCACCACGCCGTCTATGACTGGGACTACGCGCGCCAGCTGCTCGCGCTCCGCGCCGCCGAGGGCGGCGTCGACGAGGGCGAGCTGTTCGCGAGGCGGTTCTTGTTGCGGCGCCCCCTGCTCGAGGCGCTCGAGTCCGATCCGGCCCAGCCGGTGGTCCTGCTGATCGACGAGATCGATCGCGCCGACGACGAGTTCGAGGCCTTCCTGCTCGAGTTCCTATCTGACTTCGCGGTCACGATCCCCGAGCTCGGCACGGTCAGCGCACGCCGCCGGCCGATCGTGGTCCTGACCTCGAACCGCACCCGCGAGCTGCATGACGCGCTCAAGCGTCGCTGTCTGTACCACTGGATCGACTACCCCAACGCCGAGCGCGAGCGAGCGATCGTCCACGCGCGGCTCCCGGGAGTGCCGGAGCTGATCGCCGCGCGCGTGGTGGAGGCGGTCGGCAAGCTGCGCGAGCAGGGCGACCTCTACAAGCTGCCGGGGGTGGGGGAGACGATCGTCTGGGCGCAGGCGCTCCTGGCGCTCGGCGACGAGGTCGACCTCGACGAGACGCTCGGCGCCGCGCTGAAGGTCCACGAGGACGTGCTGCGGGTCCGCGAGCGGGGGGTGCTCGAGGGTGTCTGAGGCGGCCGCCGCGTCGCTGGCACCCCTCGGGGACGAGGTCGCGCGGCGGCTCGGCGAGCTCGCCGGTGCATTCCGCGCCCAGGGGTCGCGGGTCGGCGTGGGCGAGCTCCTCGCCGCCCACCGCGCGCTGGCGGCGGTCAACTCGGGCTCGCGCGAAGAGGCGCGGCTGGCGCTGCGGACCGTGCTGTGCTCACAGCGGGGTGACCTCGAGCGCTTCGACCTCGCCTTTGCGGCGGTGTTCGGCGACGGGCGGCCGCCGGCGCGCGATCAGCCCTTGTCCGAGCTTGGGGAAATCGAGCGCGCGGCGCTGCCTGCGCTCGGCCTACCGGATGTGGCGGGCCGACCCTCTGAGCGGGACTCGTCGCCGGTCCCCGCCGCCTGGAGCGAGATCGAGCTGTTGCGCGACAAGGACTTCTCGCGCTACACCGACGCGGAGATGGAGGCCGCGCGTGAGCTGATCGCCCGCCTCGCCCGCCGCCACCCGACTCGGGTGTCCCGACGCACCCGCCCCTCGCGCCGGCGCAGCCACACGCCCGACATTCGGGCGACGGTACGGGCCTCGCTGCGGACCGGGGGGGAGCCGGTGAAGCGGCGGTGGCGCGCGCCGAGCCGCCGCCCGCGGCAGCTCGTCCTGGTCTGTGACGTGTCGGGGTCGATGGCCCCGTATGCGCGGATGCTTCTGCAGTACATGCACGCCTGCGTCGCCGCCCGCCGAAGGGTCGAGGCGTTCGCGTTCGGAACGCGCCTGACGCGGATCACGCACGAGCTCGGCGGACGCGACCACGATCGCGCGCTCGACCGGGCGGCCGCCGCCGTGACCGACTTCTCCGGCGGGACGCGGATCGGCGCGGCGCTGGCCGAGCTCAACCGCGTCCATGGCCGGCGCCTGGGTCGCGGGGCGGCGGTCGTGATCCTGTCCGACGGCTGGGATCGCGGCGACCCAGAGCAGCTCGAGCACGAGATGGCCCGCCTGCGCCGGGCGGCCCACCGGCTGGTTTGGCTGAATCCGCTCGCCGCCCACCCCGACTACGCGCCGCTCACGCGTGGGATGCGCGCCGCGGTGCCCCACACCGATCAGCTCCTGGCGGGCAATTCGCTTGGTTCGCTGGAGCAGCTGGCTGCCATATTGGAGGAGATGTGAACGACCTACTGCCCGACCTGGAGAGCTGGATCGAGCGCGGCGAGCGGTTCGCCACGGCGACCGTGGTCGCGGTCAAGAAGTCGGCTCCGCGGCCCCCGGGAGCCAAGATGGCGGTAAACGAGAACGGGGAGGTCATCGGCGCGGTCTCGGGCGGCTGCGTCGAGGGCGCGGTGATCGAGGTCGCCGATCAGGTTCTGCGCGGCGAGCCCCCGCGGCTGATGCACTTCGGGATCGCCGACCAGGAGGCGTGGGACGTCGGGCTTCCGTGCGGGGGAGAGATCGACGTGTGGGTGCA
>JBPCQU010000287.1:0-9741 GCA_050997795.1 Solirubrobacteraceae bacterium
CACGAGCTCACCCGCGGCCCCGCCGGCGGGCGCAACGCGGGCTGGCGGCTGGCCCGAGCGCCGCTGGTGGCGTTCACCGACGACGACTGCGCGCCGGCACCGGGCTGGCTGGCCTGCGCCCTGGCCGTCGCCGCCGATCACCCCGGGGCGGTGATCCAGGGCCCCACGAAGCCCGATCCGGCCGGGCTCGCCTTTGACGGCCTGCTTTCGCACACGGTCACGATCGAGCGCCTGGGCCCGCAGTACGAAACCTGCAACATCTTCTACCCGCGGGCTCTGCTCGAGCGCCTGGACGGCTTCGACGAGCGCTTCGGGCTCAGGCCCGCGGGCGAGGACACCGACCTGGCGTGGCGAGCGATCGAGTCCGGCTGTGAGACCGTATTCGCGCCCGACGCGGTGGTCTTTCACGCGGTGCAGCGACTCGGCGTTCGCGGAGCGCTGAGCGTCGCCGCCCGCTGGAGCGCCGGGATGCGCGTGTTCGCCGATCACCCCCAGGCGCGCTCGATGCTCTATCGCCGCGTGTTCTGGAACGTCTGGCACTACCTGCTGTGGCGCTCGCTGCTCGCGCTCGCCGCCCCGGCCTGGTTGCGGCGGCTGCTGCTCGCGCGCCACGCCGTCGAGCTGGGGCGGCGGGCCCGCGAGCAGGGCGCGACCGCGAGCGCGATCCCGTTTCTGGTCCTTCATGACGCGGTTGAGTGCTGGGTGGTGGCGCGCGGGGCGATCCGCCACCGCACGCTGGTGCTGTGAGCGCGCTCGGGCGCGATCCGCCACTGGACGCCGCGCTGTGAGCCTGCTCATGCCCCCGACCGGGACCGCGTAGTCTTAGTCTGAATGTTCGGACTACGCCACAAGGCTTCGATGGTCGATCCCTCCGCGGCGCTGCCTGGCCGCGAGCTCCAGACGCCGGTCGCCGAGCGCCACGCCGTGCTTGGCACGCCGCTCAGACCCCCGTTCCCGGAGGGCTTGGAGCAGGTGGTCGTCGGGATGGGCTGCTTCTGGGGCGCCGAGCGTGTCTTCTGGCAAGCCGCCGGCGTTTACACCACCGCGGTCGGCTACGCCGGTGGCTTCACACCCAACCCGACCTACGAAGAGGTCTGCAGCGGCCAAACCGGCCACGCCGAGGCCGTGCTGGTCGTGTTCGACCCCGCCCAGACTTCGTTTGAGAACGTGCTGCGCCTGTTCTGGGAGAACCACGATCCCACCCAGGGGATGCGGCAGGGTAACGATGTCGGCAGCCAGTACCGCTCGGCGATCTTCTGGGGCGGCGAACAGCAGCGCCAGCAGGCTGAGGCCTCCCGCGAGGCCTATGCGCAGCGCCTACGCGCGGCCGGCCTCGACGAGGTCACGACCGAGATCGCCGAGGCCGGACCGTTCTACTACGCCGAGGACTACCACCAGCAGTACCTGCACAAGAACCCGTGGGGCTACTGCGGGCTCGCCGGGACCGGCGTCAGCTGCCCGGTCGGGATCGCCGCGGCGTCGTAACCGCCTCCGGCCTGTTCCGTTCAGCCCCCGGCGACGGCCGGAAGGATCGTGACCTCGTCCCCGTCTGCGACCGCGGTGTCGAGCCCGTTCAGGAAGCGGATGTCCTCGCCGTCGACATAGACGTTGACGAACCGCCGCAGGCCGCCGTCCTCGGCGATCCGGCTGCGCAGCTCGCCGTAGCGCTCGTACAGCGCGTCCAGGACCTCGCCGACGGTGGCCCCGTCGACCGAGGCCTGCGACTGGCCTCGGGTAGCCTCTCTGAGCTGGGTGGGGATCTTGACGCTGACCGCCATAGGTCAATCCTATGCCAGCGAGCCGACGCGATCGGCGGCGCGCTCGAACGACTCGACGTGTGGGTCGATCTCCCACGTCTCAAACGTCCCGCGAGCGCAGTCCAGAGTCTTCAGTCCCTCGCCGGTGATGTAGGCGACCACCCGCTCGTCGGGGTCGATGTCGCCTCGCTCCGCCAGCTTCGACAACACCGCCGTGGTGACGCCGCCGGCGGTCTCGGTGAAGATGCCGGTCGTATGGGCCAGGAGCTTGATGCCCTCGCGGATCTCCTCGTCGGTGACCGAGTCGATCGAGCCCCCCGTATCGCGGGCGAGATCGAGAGCGTAGGGACCATCGGCCGGGTTGCCTATCGCCAGCGACTTGGCGATTGTGTCCGGCTTGACCGGCTGGCAGAAGTCGCGTCCGTCGGCGAATGCGGTCGCCACCGGCGAGCAACCCGTCGCCTGGGCGCCGTTAAACGTCGGCAGCTCGCCTTCCAGCAGACCAAGATCGATCCATTCGGCAAAGCCCCGGGCGATCTTGGTGAACAGCGAGCCCGAGGCGATCGGGGCGACCACCCGGTCGGGCAGCTCGAAGCCCAGCTGCTCGGCCGTCTCGTACGCCAGCGTCTTTGACCCCTCGGCATAGTAGGGGCGCATGTTGATGTTCACAAACGCCCACGCGTACTCCCCCGAGAGCTCGGTGCAGAGCCGGTTGACGTCGTCGTAGTTGCCTCGCACCGAGACCAGGTTGGTGCCGTAGATCCCCGTCGCCAGCACCTTCTGCTCCTCGAGGTCGGAGGGGATGAAGACGTAGGACTGCAGCCCCGCCGCCGCGGCGTGGGCGGCGACGGCGTTCGCGAGGTTGCCCGTCGACGCGCAGGCCATGGTCTCAAAGCCGAGCTGGCGCGCCCGGGCGAGCGCGACCGACACGACCCGGTCCTTGAACGAGTGCGTCGGGTTGGCCGCGTCGTTCTTGATCCAGACCTCGTTCAACCCGATCCGCTCGGCGAGCCTGTCCGCGCGCAGCAGCGGCGTGAAGCCCGCCGGCAGAGTCAACGGCGGTGGCGCCTGGACGGGCAGGAAGTCCCCGTAGCGCCACAACGAGTGCGGTCCGGCCTGGATCCGGCGCTTCAGCGCCGCCGGGTCGACGTCCTCACGTGACGCGTATGCGACCTCGAGCGGCCCGAAGCACTCCTGGCAGACGTAGCGCGCGTCAAGCGGGTAGGTGGTCTGGCATTCCCTGCAGCGAAGCGACTCTGGCGGCATATGAAAAAACCTCCGCCGGGGTCTGTGGTCGGAGGTTGGGGAAACCGCCCTCTCCACATCTCCCAGGCCTTGTTTGGTTGGAGCCTGATGGAATTGGCACCGTTCCCTTGCGGGAGGTTGCCGGGGTTTCGTAGGGCCATATCCCTCCACCCCTCTGGATGCGTACTGCTATGTGGGCAGAAAGTATATCCACCACCGGCGGCCCCGCGCCAGCACCCGTCTCCCCCGGCCAATCGACGCCGGCGCGATCAGCGGCCGGCGGGCGCGTAACGACGCCCAGCCGGTGGTGTTGAGCAACGCGATGGCGACCACTTCGTCTGACCCGATCGGGCGCTTGGAGTCGATCCTGGGCCTCGATGCCGGAGCCGCCCCCCACCGGCGCATGCTGGTGATCGTCAACCCGTACGCGACCACGGTCTCTGACCGGCTGAAGAACCTGGTCGTCTACGCGCTGCGCGGCCGCTACGAGGTGCACGCCGTCGACACCGAAGCCCGCGACCACGCGACCGAGCTGTGCCGCGAGGCCGCGCGGGAGGGCTATGACGTGGTGGTGGCGTTCGGCGGAGATGGGACCGTCAACGAGGCTGCCAACGGGCTCGTCGGGTCCGACACCCCCCTGTGCTGCCTGCCCGGCGGCCGTACGAACGTCTACTGCCGGATGCTCGGAATCCCGACCGACGTCGTCGACGCGACCGAGCACCTCCTGGGACTGGCCCACGACTGGCATCCGCGGCGGGTCGACGTCGGGCTCGTCAACGACCGCTACTTTCTGTTCTCAGCGGGCGTCGGCCTCGACGCGAGCGTTGTGCAGCGAGTCGACGCGCATCCACGCCTCAAGGCCCGGGCCGGCGAGTGGTACTACGCCTGGACCGCGATCCGCGCCTTCAACCGTCACTATCTCGTGCGCTCCCGGCGCTTCGAGGCCGACCTCGGTGATGAGCGCGTGGCGGGGGTGACAGCGATCATCCAGAACGCCGACCCGTACACCTACTTCGGCAATCTCCCGGTTCACATGGGCGAGGGCGCGACGCTCGACAGCGGTGACCTGGCCGGCATCGTCCTGCGCCGCGCAAGCCCGATCGATGTTCCAGCGATCACCTGGCGCTCGCTGTCGCGGCGGGCTCGGCTGGCGCGACATCGCCGCGTACACGCGTTCAGCGAGCTCGAGCGCTTGCGCATCACTTCGCTCGACGAGCGACAACTGCCGCTGCAGGTCGACGGCGACTACATCGGCGAGGTGCACGAGGCGACGTTCGAGGCTCGGCCCGGCGGGATCCTGGTGGTTTCCTGATGCGCCGCCTCGCTGTCCTGCTTTTGTGCTGTGCCCCGGTCGCCGCGACGGCCCTCGCCCGCGCGCAGCCCAACCGGGCCGCTCCGCCGCCCCGCATCGCCGGCTGTCGGGTGCTCCCGGCCGACAACCCCTGGAACCGGCGCGTCGACCGGCTTCCGGTCGCCCAGGACTCGGCCGCGCTGATCGCCCGGATCGGCCTCGGCGCTCCCGTCCACCCCGACTTCGGCACCGTATACGCGGGAGCCCCGAACGGGATTCCGATCACGGTCGTCTCCAATCGCACGCCCGGGGTGAGCGTGAGGTTCACCTACGCCTCCGAGTCAGACCGCCGGCGCTACCCGCTGCCACGCGGGGTCGCGATCGAGGGCGGACCTGATTCGACCGGTGACCGGCACGTGATCGTGGTCGATCGGAGCACCTGCACCGACTACGAGCTGTTCGCCGCCTATCCGCACAGCGGCAACTACTGGACCGCCGGCTCCGGGGCGATCTTCGACCTGCGCTCGGATCACCTGCGCCCCGCCGGCTGGACCTCGGCCGACGCCGCCGGCCTGCCGATCCTCCCGGGCCTGGCCCGCTACGGCGAAGTGGCCGCGGGCGCGGTGGACCACGCGCTGCGGTTCACCGCGCCGTGCACCGGCGACCGTTACGTCTACCCGGCGCGCCACGTCGCTCAGAGCTGCAGCGGCCCGTTCGCGCCGCCGATGGGGCTGCGGGTGCGGCTAAAGGCGAGCGTGAGCATCTCCACCCTCCCCTATCAGGCTCGGGTGATCGCCACCGCGCTCAAGCGCTACGGCCTGATCCTCGCCGACAACGGCTCGCCCTGGTTCATCTCCGGGGCACCCGACCGGCGCTGGAACGACGCGGCGCTGCACGAGCTCGACCGCCTCAGCGGCCGAGACTTCCAGGTCGTCGACACCCGCTCGCTGCCCCACCCCGGGCTCTGAGTCTGCCCTCGCCATGGGCGGCGGTCGATTCGGGGCCCGGCGCCGGCGAGGCCTGAGCCGGGGGGCGAACCTGTGGCTCCCAATGGCTCATGGTGGGCGTGGACGAGGACGCTCACCGGCCGGCCGGCCAGTTCCGGCTCACCGAGCGCGACCGCCGGCTGCTCGCCTTCGCCGCCGAGCACCGGCTCGTCCTCGCGGCCCACATCCAAGGGCTGCTCGGCGTCTACGCCGGCGCCGCCGGTGCTCGTCTGAGGGCACTCACTCAGGCGGGCTACCTACGCTACGAGCGCAAGCTCAGCGGCCCCGGCTGCTACCTGATCGACCGCCAGGGGCTGCGAGCGATCGGCAGCACCCTGCCACGGCCCCCGGGACGTGGACCTGGCCTGCTTCAAGCACGACGTCGGTCTGGCGTGGCTGTGGCTCGCGGCGAGCAGAGGCGCTTTCGGGGAGATGCACGCGGTGATCTCCGAGCGCCAGATGCGCTCGCACGATGGGCGCGCCGAGGGACGGGCCGAGCCTCTGGGGGTCAGACTCGCCGGCGTTGGACCCCACGGCGGAGACCGCCGCCACTACCCCGATCTGCTGCTCGAGACGAGCACCGGGCACCGGGTCGCCGTCGAGCTCGAGCTGACGCCCAAGGGCCGCGTCCGGCGCGAGGAGATCATCGGCGGCTTCGCGGCCGACGCGCGTATCGATGCGGTGCTGTACCTGGTCGAGAACGACTCGATCGGCGCAGCGATCGAGAGCTCGGGCGCCACGGTCGGAGTCTCCTCCCTCGTCCACGTCCAGCGAGCGCGGTTCGCCCCGAGCTCCGGAGTCGCGGCCGCGGCCGCGGGCCGCACGGGCGAGCTCGCGGTGCCAGGCTCGGAGCGCACGCGGTGAAACCCGCCCCGCGCCCGCGGCGCCCGCCCTACTGGACGCTGGTCGCATTCGCGGTGCTGATCTCGATTCCGGTCAGCTGGGCGGTCGCCGCGATGCTCGCCGCGGTCGCCATCAAGCTCGCCGTCGCGGCCGCCCGGGGATCGGCGCGCCGCAGTGCCGAGCGCGCCGCCCTCCAGGCCGAGGGCGGCGGGGTGAGACTGGGGGTCGACGAGCGTGGTCGCGAGGTCCGCCTCTCAGACCGCCAGCTCGCCGCGCACGGGCTGATCGTCGGCGCCAGCGGCGCGGGCAAGTCGACCACGCTGCTGGGGATCCTATGTGACCAGATCAGCCGCGGGCTGCCGGTGGTGGCGATCGACCTCAAGGGCTCGCCGTCCTTTGCGCGCGAGCTCGAGCGGGCCGCCGCACTCGCCGGACGGCCATTTCGCGTCTGGACTCCCGACGGCCCCAGCCACTGGAACCCACTCGCGCACGGCAATGCGACCGAGCTCAAGGACAAGCTGATCGCGACCGAGCGCTTCACCGAGCCTCACTACCAGCGCGCCGCCGAGCGCTACGTGCAGACGGCGATCGCGGTCCTGCACGCCGCCGGGCGCGAGCCGCAGATCGCCGAAGTCGTGGCCTTGCTGGAGCCCAAGCGCCTGGCGGCGATGGTCCGTCATCTCGACCAGCCGCTTGCCTCGCGGGTGCAGGATTACGTGGGTGGCCTGACCGCCGACCAGGTGAGCGCGGTCCGGGGCTTGGGAACCCGGCTGGCGATCCTGAGCGAGTCGAACGCCGGGCCCTACCTCGCATCGGCGGCGTCGGCCCCCGGCGCGTCGGCCGCCCCCGGCTTCCCGGCTCGCCTTGCCCCGACGATCGACCTGCGCGCTGCGCTCGAGGGCCCCGAGGTCGTCCTCTTCAGCCTCAACTCGAGCGTCTATGGCAAGCTCGCCGCCCAGCTTGGGACGCTGGCGATCCAGGATCTCGTCAGCGCCGCCGGCCACAGGCTCGAGCGCGGTGACGGCCCCGACGCGCCGTGTCAGGCGACCGTGGGAATCGACGAGTTCTCGGCCCTGGGAGCCGACCACGTGCTGGCGCTGTTGGCGCGGGGACGCGGCGCCGGCGTGAGCGTGGTGCTCGCAACCCAGGAGCTGGCCGACCTGGAGCGTGCCGGCCCCGGGTTCCGTGACCAGGTGCTGGGCGTCACCGCGGTCAAGCTCGCCCACCGCCAAGACGTTCCCGCCTCGGCGCAGACGATCTCACAGATGGCCGGCACCGAGCGCGTGTGGGAGGTGACGCAGCAGATCGGCAGCCCCTTCAGCGGCAGCGGCAGCCGCGGCACCCGGCGTCAAGTGGAGCAGTTCGTCGTGCATCCGAACGAGATCAAGGCGCTTCAGACCGGCCAGGCGGTGATGCTGACCAAGACGCCGGTAGCCCGCACGACCAGAGTTCGGGTCGCGCCGCCCCGCCACGACGCGCCGAGCCGCGGATCGTCTGCGGGCCGACACGGGCTGGAGCGAGGCGATCAGCCCGACCCGGGGGTGACGCGGTAAGCGTCGAACACCGCGTCGATGTTCCGCAGCCGGTTGATCGCCTGATCCAGCGTGCGGGTGTCGCCCACCTCGACGACGAACCGGTTCTTGACCATCGGTTCGTTGACGCTGCAATGGGCGTCGAGGATGTTGATCCCGGCCTCGGCGAACGTCCGTGACATGTCCTCGAGCAGCCGGTGGCGATCCCACCCGTCCACCTCGATCTCGACGCGGAACGCGGTGTCGGCGTCGCCGTCCCACGCGACCTGAGTGAAGCGATCCGGATCCTTCTTCAGCACCGCGACGTTGGGACAGTCCTCGCGGTGGATCGTGATTCCGCGTCCGAGGGAGATGTAGCCCACGATCGGGTCACCGGGAACGGGGCGGCAGCACTTGGCCAGGCGCAGCATCACCTCGTCGAGGCCGTCGATCGCGATTCCGTAGCGCGACGAGGACGTCGTGGGACGGGCACGGCGGCGGTTGGTCTTCAGCAGATCGTCGGCGGCGGTCGGCCGCGATTCGGCCGTCTCGCCCTGCTTGAGGCGCTGCATGACCTTGTTGACCACGACCTTGGCCGAGATCTTGGCGGCGCCGAGCGCGATGTAGAAGTCATCCGCCTTACGGAAGCCCATCTCCCGGATCACGTCCGCGAGCAGCGGCGAGCCGACGAGCTTCTGCGCCGGGAGCCCCTGCTTCTTGAGGTGCTCCTGGAGCAGCTCTCGTCCGGTGTGCTCGGTGCCGCGGCGCGACTCTGCCTTGAACCAGGCCTTGATCTTGTTGCGTGCCCGGGTCGTCTTGACGAGCGCCAGCCAGTCGCGCGAGGGGCCGCGTTCGCGTTTGGAGGTCAGGACCTCGACTATGTCTCCGGAGCGCAGCTGGTAGGAGAGCGGGACGATCTTGCCGTTGACCTTGGCGCCGACGCACCGGTGTCCGACGTCGGTGTGGATCTCGTAGGCGAAGTCCAGCGGGGTGGCGCCGGCGGCGAGCGACTTGACCTCGCCCTTGGGCGTGAACACGAACACCTCGTCCTCGAACAGGTCGACCTTGAGGGTGTCCATGAACTCCCGAGGGTCGCTCAGGTCCTGCTGCCAGTCGAGCAGCGAGCGCAGCCACCTGAGTTTCCCGTCGGGGTCGCGCAGACGGTGGGTCGCGGCGACCGCGCCTCCGTCCTCCTTGTACATCCAGTGCGAGGCGATCCCGAACTCGGCCAGGTCATGCATCTCCCGGGTCCGGATCTGGATCTCGAGCGGCCGGCCCTCGGGACCGATCACGGTCGTGTGAAGCGACTGGTACATGTTGAACTTCGGCATCGCGATGAAGTCCTTGAAGCGGCCGGGGAGCGGCTTCCAGAGCGAGTGGATCACCCCCACCGCCCCGTAGGTGTCCTTGACCGAGTCGACGATCACGCGCATCGCGGTCAAGTCATAGATCTCGTTGAATTCCCTGCCCTTCTTGGTCATCTTCGAATAGATCGAATAGAAGTGCTTCGCCCGCCCAGAGATCTCGGCGTGGATTCCGAGCTCGCTCAGCTCCCGAGCCAAGTATTCACCGGCCCCGTTGACATAGCGCTCGCGCTCGCCGCGCTGCTGGGCCACGAGCCCTTTGATCTCGTTGTACTTGCGCGGGTGCAGCGTCTGGAAGGCGAGGTCCTCGAGCTCCCACTTGATCGCGTGGATCCCGAGGCGGTGCGCGATCGGGGCGTAGATGTCGAGCGTCTCGCGGGACTTCTCGATCTGCTTCTGCTTGGGCATCGCGCCGATCGTGCGCATGTTGTGGAGGCGGTCGGCGAGCTTGATCAGGATCACCCTGATGTCGGTCGCCATCGCCACGACCATCTTGCGGTAGTTCTCGGCCTGGGCCTCGTCGCGGGACTGGAATGTCAGGTCGGTCAGCTTCGTGACGCCGTCGACGAGCCCGGCGATCTCATCCCCGAACGCGGCCGAGACCTCCTCGAGTGACGCGCTCGTGTCCTCGACGGTGTCGTGCAGGAGCGCCGCGCACAGCGTCTCGGTGTCGAGCCGCATGCCGGCGCAGATCTTGGCGACGCCGACCGGGTGGGCGATGAAGTCCTCGCCTGACTTGCGTCG
>JBPCQU010000091.1:0-2789 GCA_050997795.1 Solirubrobacteraceae bacterium
ACCAGCCGTGAGGTGTTGACCAGGCCCGAGGCGAGCCCGGCCTCGGCGGGCGCGACCCCGGCCACGGCGGAGATCGTCGCCGGGACGAACGAGAGCCCGATCCCCACCGCGACCAGCAGCGACGGCATGAGCATGTCACCGAGGTAGGCGCCGTTGACCGACACCCCGGTGAACATCAGCAGCCCCGCCTTCAGGCACGCCATGTCCACCACCAGCAGCCGCTTGGTGCCGAAGCGGGCGACGATCCGCGAGGCCGCGGTCGAGCCGACGACGATGCACAGCGTCATCGGCAAGAACGCCAGCCCGGCCTTGATCGGCGAGTAGCCCAGCACCTGCTGGAGGTAGAGCGAGACGAAGAACCACATCCCGAAGGTCGCGCCGCCGACCAGCAGCACGACCACGTTGGAGGCGCTCAGCGTGCGCGAGGCGTAGATCCGCAATGGCATCAGCGGTGCCTTGGCGAACCGTCCCTCGATCGCCAGGAACACCGCCAGCAGCGCGATCCCTCCGCCGATCAGCGCCAGGGTCGCGCCCGATCCCCAGCCGGTGACGTCGGTGCGGACGATACCGAGCACGAGCAGAGTCAGGCCCGCCGTCGCGCTGAGCGCGCCACGCAGGTCGAAGTCGCGGGCCCGCGCCGGGTTGCGGCCCTCGGCGATCAGCCGCTGCGCGAGCACCGCCGCGAGCAGCCCGATCGGGACGTTGATGAACAGGATCCAGCGCCACCCGAGCAGGTCGGTGAGCACGCCGCCGAGCAGCACCCCGGCGGCTCCGCCGGCGCCGCCCATCGCGCCCCAGATGCCGACCGCGCGGTTGCGCTCAGGGCCCTCGGCGAAGGTGGTGGTCAAGATCGACAACGACGCCGGCGCGATCACCGCGCCGCCGAGCCCCTGGACCGCCCTGGCGACGATCAGCAGCCCCTGGCTGTCGGCGAAGCCGCCGGCCAGCGAGGCGAGCGCGAACAGCGCCAAGCCGGTCACGAACACCTTGCGCCGCCCGAGCAGATCGGCCGCGCGGCCCCCGAGCAGCAAGAAGCCCGCGAAGGTCACCGTGTAGGCGTTCACGACCCATTGCAGGTCGACCTCGGTGAAGTGCAGCCCGTGACGGATCGCCGGCAGCGCGACGTTGACCACCGACACATCGAGGATCACCATGAACTGCGCCAGGCACGACAGCAGCAGGGTCGCGCGCAAGTGGGGGCGCGGGCCGGTTTCGCCGGCCTGGCTCATCGGCGGCGTGTGGTGGCTTCGCTGGCGTGGCTCATGGGGGCGCTTGATCGTCTCGCTCATACGATGATCGTCGTACATAGTAGCCGCTCCCTGGTCGTCGTTTAGAAGTACGACGTACAAGGGGCCGGCGAGGGGACACGTGAGGTCGCGCCGGAGCGATCCGGCGCGCGCCTTCGGGAAGGAACTCGTGAGCGCCGGCGTCTTTGGGTTCGGGCGCTGGCTTTCGGCGCCGACCACGCAACCGGAGGGGAAACCTTGATCCAGATCTCCGCAGTGAGGCGTCTGACGGCGCTCGTCGTGACCGCGTCCGCGGCCGGGTTGGTTGGGTTCGCCGGCGTCTTTGGCGTTGCCGGCCCGGCGCTCGCCCAGGCCAAGCCGTTCATCGAAGGCTTTCACAAGATCAGCACGATCGCCTCAGCCGTGCCCAGGGGCGGCTCCGCAAAGGGGGATCAGAACCCGTACGGCGTCGCGGTGGTCCCTCGCAGCTCCGGCGACCTCGTCCGCGGCGACGTGCTCGTCAGCAACTTCAACAACTCGCAAAACCAGCAGGGCACCGGCTCGAGCGTCGTCGAGATCGCGCCGGGAGGGGGGCAGCACGTGTTCGCCGTGGTTCCCCGTCCGACCTCGACCCCGGCGGTGGGGCTCACCACCGCGCTCGCGGTCCTGCGCAGCGGTTTCGTGATCGTCGGAAGCCTGCCGGCGCCGGGTGGAGCCTCGAGCGCGGCGCGCGCAGGCGCGCTCAGCATCCTCAACGCGAACGGTCACGTCGTCAAGACGATCGTGGCGCCCGACATCGACGGCCCGTGGGATATGACCGCCGCCGAGGACGGCGGCCGGGCGGTGCTGTTCGTCACCAACGTGCTGAACGGAACCGTGGCGGCCAAGGGAGCGGTCGTCCACCGCGGCACGGTCGTGCGGATCAGGCTGTCGATCGCCGGCGGCGGGGTGCCTCGCGTGACCTCAAACCAGGTGATCGCGACCGGGTTCGCCGAGCACACGGACCCGAATGCGCTCGTGATCGGTCCGACCGGCGTCGGGCTGGGGTCGAATGGAACCCTGTACGTGGCCGATTCAAACGGCAACCGGATCGCGGCCGTACCGGACGCGCTGACTCGCAGCAGCGTGCTGGGCGGCGGCGGCATGACGGTCGTCACGGGCGGTTCGCTCAACGACCCACTCGGCCTCGTGGTCGCTCCCAACGGCCACGTCGTGACCGTCAACGGTGGCGATGGCCAGGTGGTCGAGACCGCTCCCAGCGGGCTGGAGATCGCGCGCAGGACGCTGGTCCGCAACGGCGCCGGTGACCTGTTCGGCATCGCCACGGCACCGAGCGGGGACGGGATGTACTTCGTCAACGACGCCGGCAGCGGCCCCTCGACCAACTCGCTGCAACTGCTGCACTGAAAGCTGTGGGAGCGTCGCGGGCTCGTGCTCGCGGCGCTCCGCCCGCTGCGGCTGCGCTGGCCGCTGTTCCCTGCCCGCTTACTTCTCCGGGCCCTCGCCGTCCTATCGTGTATCTGGACCCAACGAGAGGAGCGGCATGAGCCTGCCACAGGTGGT
>JBPCQU010000120.1:0-10233 GCA_050997795.1 Solirubrobacteraceae bacterium
CGAACATCGCCGGTCGTGGAGGCTCATGTCCGTCAATACGTCCGTGAGGATCTGGAGTCGATCGTGGCTCTTTCGCTGCGTGCCTGGGCACCGGTGTTCGCTTCGCTTGAGGAGGCGTTGGGCAGCGCACTGTTCACGCGGTTGCGTGGCGATTGGCGTCAAGGGCAGTCGACCGCGGTTCGTCAGGTTCTCAACGACGAGGCCATGCGCGCGTGGGTAGCCCATATTGACGACCGAGTGGCGGGTTCGTGGCCACGGCGAGCCGCAAGCCATTATCGCAGGGAATGTGCGCGAGCGGCGACTGTCGGCGGGTCCTGAGAGACTCGTCGTTTGCAGCCTCCCGGACGGCTTTGTCGCGGGGAATAGCCCATTCCCCGCGACCGGCGCATGCTGTGGCGACTAACGCTTAGCGTTGGATTTGGCGGACTTGGTGGTCGGAACCCCGGCTAACGGGCGGCCCTGCGCTGGGGCTGCTACTTGGGGTTCAGACGCCGGTGGGCGCGCTGGTAGACGCTCGGGGTGTTGCTTGGGGGTTGGGGTGACGGACGCCGAAGGCGAGCAGCGCGAGGTAGAGCCCGTCGCTGTCGCGGGCGAGGAGTAGCACGGCTCCCCAGGGGCTGTTGCTCGCGTGGTCGGGATCGGGGATGTAGGTCTTAACGCATCCCGAGAGCTCGAGACCGCCGGCGGAGTCCTCGGCGGGTGTGGCTCTCAGCTCACCGTGGGGCAGCCCGTCGCCGAGTTCGATACGCAGTCGCCAGCGATTGGCGTGGTCGCGGGCGCTGTCACCCGCGGCTCGCAGGTCGGCGGCCCAGACGGCCGAGTCGAATTTTGACGCGGTTCCACGCCTCGATCAGGTTGAGGCCCTCGTTGATCTCGCGTTGCAGATCGCGGTCGCGTAGGTAGCGGGCGACGAAGATCGTCTTCTACGCGCGGCCGAGCTCGAGCATCCCTTGGTAGACGGGGTGCGAGGCGTTGCGGGTGAAGCGCCGCAGGATCGACTCGGTCGAGGCGGTGCCGACCCTGATCGCGGTGGCGTACTTGATCAGCTGGTCGTAGTTCTGCTCGATGAGCTCACAGCGAATCGGGCGCGTCATCGCCGGTTTGAGCTCGGGTAGGCGTCGGGGTCTCCGCGGTCGGGCCGGTAGAGTTTGATCTTGTTGATCTGCTTGGTCCTGGGCAGGGGGTCGAAGTCAAGCAGGCCTGTGATCGCGAACCCGATCTCTGATTGGCCGTGCGAGTCGACGTAGTTGCCTTCGAGCGCCATCGTCGTTGCGTGGCGGACGGCTCCTTCGACCATTGCGGCGACCTCTGAGGCTGCGCAGCTGAGGAGCTGGGAGTGGACGGCCATCGACTGTTTCTCGACGTGCCAGTAGATCAGGACGCCGCGGCCGCCGTAGCGCGAGTGCCATTCGGTGAAGAGGTTCTGGTCGTAGGCGCGGAAGTGTGTCGAGTCGAACGCGACGGTGGTCGTGCTCTCGCCCCAGATATGGGGTTGGCGGGCGGCGAACGTCGCGTTGGCGAGCTGGACTGCGACGGCGCGGGCGCCGTCGATCGTGAAGTGCCTGCGGGCGGTGTAGCGCAGGTCGGCTTCGCTGTGGCCGTGGTCGCCGGCAGCGGCAGCGCTGATCCCGGTATTCGTGCCGTACGCGCAGGCCAGCAGCAGGAGGTCAGCGTCGCCTCACCGCCGACGACGGGGAAGATCACCTCACCGACCGTGTCGTCCGGGGTCCCCAGCGACGCCTCGACGATCTTCCGCAGCAGCGTGTCCTTGCCGGTCACGCCTTTGAAGTCCTTGACGAGCTCGGTGATCACCTTCTCCTCCGAGCGGGCGTTGATTCGATACACCGTCGAGATCAGCAGCTGCGCGAGAGCGTCGGTGACCTCCCGCTCACGCAGGTGAAAGCAGGGCGCAGAGCAACGCGAGCTTCGTTGGCTGCGGATGCTCGCGCAGATGAACGGGCGACCCGACCGCGGCGCGGGCCCGCCACCCAGCGACGATCCTCGAGTCGATACCCGCGAACAAGCCGGCGGGCAGGCCGATCGCGCGGATCGCTTCGAGCTTGAAGATCTCGATCAGCATCGTCTCGAGGCTCACGTTGCCCGGCGCCGCCTTGATCAGCCCAAGCAGGTTCTCCTCGTCGTCGCTGACGGCGATCAGCGCCTCCAGACGCGCGAGGACAACGGGGCGCAGGCGTTCGGTGACCAGCGCGAGCATCGCCTGCCCGGCCTGATGGAGCGCGGATCGCGCGATCTCGCTCACCCGCTCCGGGGTTGGCGGCTCGATCAGCTCAGCCCGGGCAGCGCCCGATCAGCTCGTCACGAACGGCCTCCGGGCAACGCTCACGCGGGGCGACATGCTCAGTCAACCACTCGGCCAGCGCCTCGGCGTCCGCGACGCTGCACTCCCGGAAGCCGGTGTAGACGCGGATCTCGGTCCGGTGACGCTTCGCCGTGCGACCCGCGAAGTCAAACGCTCCGAGCTCTGCCGCCGGCACACGGACTTGGCGCGCCAGGTGCGCCACCGCGTCGCCGGGGACCTCATGCCACTCGCGCGGGAACCGTCCACGCCACAACAGGAACTTGAGAAGAACGGCAAATCCGAGGCGCGTCGCCTCGGGCTTGTTGCGTAGCTGATCCAGCTCGTCGCCGATCAGCGTGAAATGGTCAACGACATCGTCGAGACCCAGGTCGCGCGCCATGCTCAACGCCCGGACAGGTCTCGCGGGATGCTCGGGCTCTTGCTCATGCCGGCGGTCCGCGCCGGGGCCGCGGCAGCAGCACGGTGACCGCCGCGATGGCCAGGCCGAGCCCCGCCGCTATGAGGAAGACCAGGTCGTAGCCGGCGGCGAGGGCGGCAGGGGAACTCCCGCCGGCTTCGGCGCTGGCGGCGGTCGCGAGCGCGGCCAGGCCTATCGCGCCGCCTACCTGGCTGGCGGTGTTGGCCAGGCCGCCGATGATCCCCGCGTCGCCATCGGGAGCGTCGGCGGTCGCGGCGGCGATGAGGGTGGGGAAGGTCAGCCCGATGCCGGTCGCGATGAGCAGCGTCGGTCCGAGCACGCTGGTGAGGTAGCCGCTGTCGGAGTGGGCTTGGGCGAGCCAGCCGAAGCCGGCCAGGAAGCAGCTGCTGCCGGCTAGCAGCAGCGGGCGCGCACCGGTGCGCGGCAGCTTGGCGGCGGCCGATCGCGCGATCACCATGAACGTCACCACGGCGGGTGTCTGTCCCAGCCCGGCTCGGAGCGCGCTGTAGCCGAGTACGTTCTGCAGCAATAGCGACGTGAAGTACCACATCGCGATGGCGATCGCGCCGAACAGCAGCAGCATGATGTTGCTGACGGCCACCCCCTGGATTCTGAACAGTCGCGGGGGCATTATCGGCTGGGTGGCGACACGCGTCTGCACCACGGTGAAGAGGACGAGCAGGAGCACGCCCGCCAAGACTGGCGCGAGGACCTGCACGGACCCCCAGCCATGATCGGCGCTTTGCATGACTCCGTAGATCAGCGCGGCCAGCCCCGCCGTCGCCGTGACCGCGCCCGGGAGGTCGAGCTTTTCCCGCCGGCGAGTTCGTGTGCGGGCCAGCGAGATCGTGGCCACTGCGATCAGCACCGCGCCGATCGGCACGTTGATGAGGAATACCCACCGCCACGACAGGCCGGTGGTCAGGGCGCCGCCCGCGAGAGCGCCGGACATCCCGCCCACCCCGCCGGCGGCAGCCCATGCGCCGAACGCCCGGGCACGCTCGTGCTTCCCGGTGAAGTAGGTGTTGATCACGGCCAGTGTCGCCGGGGCCATCATCGCGGCTCCGATGCCCTGCGTGACGCGGGCCGCGACCAGGACCTCAGGAGCCGTTGCCACGCCGGCGACCAGACTCGAGGCGGAGAACAAGAACAGCCCGGCGGTCAGCATCCGGCGATGGCCAAACAGGTCAGCGGCCCGGCCACCCAGCAGCATGAAGCCGGCGAAGGTAAGCAGGTAGCCGTTTATCACCCAGGCCAGGCCGGTGGGGGTAAAGCCGAGGTCCCGCTGGATCGAGGGCAGCGCGACGTTAACGATCGCCGCGTCCAGGATCACCATGAACTGACAGGCACACGCCAGCGCCAGGACCAACCAGGCGGGGACGGTGTGCGGCCTGGCCCGCTGATCGCCGATCGCGATTGTGCTGTTTACGGATGTCATTTCGTGTACCTCCTTCACGTGCATGGTTAGAAATTCAGGCCGCACGGACGGCAGCGAACTCGTGTCCCGCTTGCGCGAGAAGTTCGTTGAGCGTCTCGCCGAGGCTCTGGACGAGGGCCTCGTCTAGAAGGCGCCCGTCGGGATCGAACTGTCCGTCGATGTTGGGGACCGGTAGCTCGCGGTCGAGCACTTGCGCGCCGATCGCGGCGAGAACCTTGCGGGTCTCGGCTTGCCCCCAGACGGCTCCGAAGCTGCCGGTGCTGCCGCCGATCACCACCGGCTTGCCGCGGATGGGCGAGTCGGCAAGCGGGCGCGAGAGCCAGTCAAGCGCGTTCTTCAGCACGCCGGGGATCGAGCGGTTGTACTCGGGGGTCGCGACGAGGACGGCATCCGCCTCGCGCACCGCTGCGCGAAGCCGTTCGACGGGCTGGGGGGCGGGGTTATGCGGTAGGTCGGCGTCGTAGAGCGGGAGCTCGCGGATCCCGTCATAGCTGGCCAGCTTCACTCCTGGGGGCAAAAGCTCGCCCGCCGCCCGCAGCAACTGGGTGTTATGCGAGTCGCGGCGCAGACTGCCGGAGAGACCTAGAGCGAGCATCTCGGTTACGCCTGCTTGGTGAGCTCGAGGTCGGTGGTCAGCTTGACGTCGTTGGCGAGCGCGACGCCGCCCTTGGGCAGGGGGGCGTTCCAGTTCAGGCCGAACTTTGTGCGGTCGATGATCGTCTGAAGCGTGATCGCGACCGTTGTGCCGGCGAAGCCCTCGGCCGCCTCGGAGATGGTTCCGTGGGCGGTCACCCGCTCGGTGTGGCCCTTGACCGTGAGCTCGCCGTCGACCGTGAGCGTCTCACCATCGGCGCGTACATCGCTGGAGCGAAAATCGATCGCCGGATGGTTCTCGACGTCGAAGAACTCAGGCCCCTGGATGTGCGCGGCGAGGTTCTCGTCCTTGACTGCGAGCGAGCCGACGGGGCGGTCCCGGTCAGGGCCAGGGTGCCGTCCTCTCCGACCGTGAGGGTGGCGTCGTACTCGTCAAAACGACCTCGAAACGTCGAGACGATCATGTGCTTGACGGCGAAGCCGGCGGTCGAGTGAACGCCGTCAGTCTTGTGGTCCCGGCGGGAATGGCGGTTGCGATAAGGACTCATGAAGAGCAACTCTCCTTAGTAGTGGACCGTGGTCCGCTTACGCATGTCCGCTAAAGTAGCACACATGCGGACCATGGTCCAATTGAGTGAGAACGACGCCGACGCTACGGTCGCCACACCGTGAACGCCGAGCTGCATCCAATCCCCCTGCAAGTGGCCGACGACGCGCTCCCGGTGGCCGGCCAGGCCCCGCGCGAGCGCGCAGACGCCGCCCGCAACCGTGAAAAAGTTCTCGCCGCCGCCGAGCGATTGTTCGCCGAACACGGCGCCGAGCACGTTTCGATGGACGCCGTCGCCGCCGCCGCAGGCGTTGGTAAGGGCACCCTTTTCCGGCGCTTCTCTGATCGCTCCACGCTCGCCCGCGCCGTGCTCAGCAGGCACGAAGAGCACTTCCAAGACGCGATCATCCGCGGCCCCGCACCGCTCGGGCCGGGCGCCCCACCACTCGAGCGGCTGATCGCGTTCGGGACCGAATACATGAGCTTCGTCGAGCAGCACTTCGATCTGCACTGCGCCGCCGAGTTCGGGCGCGCCGGCGCGCGCTACCGCAGCCCCGTCTACGCCCTCTACCTCACGCACCTCACAATGCTCGTGCGACAAGCCGACCCCGCCCTCGACGCCGAATACGTAGCCGCCGTCCTCATGGGGGCGCTCACCGCAGACCTCCTGCGCCACCTCCGCCAAGACCGGACGATGAGCCCTGTGCGCATCCACACCGCGTGGCGCAGCCTGGTTCAACGACTCGTCCCGCGCGCCCTCAGCTAGCCCAAAGCTCAAACTGGCCGGCGCACGCGGCTCGCCGGCAGCGAGCTACCCAATTCGTCAAACGCGACGGTGCGCGTCGGGCGCCATTCGCCCGGTCGGCTCGGTCTAACCACGCCGCGTGCCCGAGGCTCGACGGCGTGCTCGGAGAAGTGCCAAGACACCGATCCACGCTCGCAGACGCTCGCAACCGAACGCCAGCAGCAGCGTGGCACCAGGGGCCACGCGCGGCCGCTCCCAGACTGGCAAGCAGCAGTGCGAGGAGTTGGCTGGCCGGTGCCAAATGCGAACCGCTGCGATGTCCGCTGGAGGGTCCTCCGTCGGGACAGCGACCCCGTGGGCGGTGCGACGGGTGGAATCTCGAGAGAGCCCCGAGCGAGATTTGCGGACCCCCGGCCAGCTGATGAGCTGAGGGGCGTTAGTTAGGCCGCGATCCGTCGTGTCATAGCTGGTCGATCGGGTACTGAGGCGGTCCTGTGCGGTGTCGGCCCGCCGCGCTGTCGTTCGTCAGGCTTTGCGCGCGGAAGGTGCGGCGGTACTCGTGGGGGGTGACGTGGTTGACGCGAGTGAAGTGGGTGCGCAGCACATGTGCGGATCCAAATCCGCATCGAGCAGCGATCCATTCGAGGGGGTCATCGGTGGTTTCAAGCAGTTCCTGGGAGTGGCGTACTCGCTCGGCGAGCAACCACCGAAGTGGGGTGGTGGAGGTGGTGGCCTTGAAGTGGCGGGCGAACGTTCGGGGGCTCATCGCCGCACGGGTGGCCAGATCAGTCACGGTCAGGGGCAGGTCCAGGTGGGCGCGGGCCCAGTCCAGCACTGGAGCGAGGCTGACGGTGGTGTCGGTGGGTAGGGCTTGTTCGACGTATTGGGCCTGTCCGCCGCTGCGGTGTGGTGGCATCACCAGGCGTCGGGCCAGAGCGTTGGCGACGCGGGCGCCGTGATCGCGGCGCACCAGGTGCAGGCAGAGATCCAAGCCGGCCGCCGAGCCGGCGGAGGTGAGCAGGCGCCCGTCATCGGTGTAGAGCACATCGGGGTCCAAGAGCACCGATGGCCAGCGGCGCGCGAGCTCTGGAGCGTGCATCCAGTGGGTCGTGGCGGGACGCCCGTCGAGTAGGCCGGCGGCGGCCAGGATGAAAGCGCCGGTGCAGATGGAGGCGATTCGAGCCCCTCCGGCGTAGGCGGCTCGCAGCGCCTCGAGGAGTTCGGGCGGCGGATCTTGCTGCACGTCGGCGCACGCCGGCACGATAATCGTCTCGGCCGTGAGGAGCTCGTCCAGGCCAAGGGCAGTGTCCAGGCGCAGTCCCTCGGCGGTGCGCACCTCCCCGGGTTGACCCGCGCAGAGTTCCAGCTCGTACCACCACGGCGCCGGGAAGTTCTCGCGCGTCCGGCCGAACACCTCGCACGGCACCGACAGCTCAAACAGCGGCATGTTGGCAGTGACCGGGATCGCGATCCGATGCATTTGGCAGGATTCTACCTTAAGTTGTCGTTCCTGCCTATAGCCGTGTGCTTGGCCGCAAGTCACGCTGCAGCCATGACAGCAACGCGTGTGCGTGACCGAAACCTGCTGCTGGCGTGGGCGGCTCTGGCTGTGGTGTACGTAGTTTGGGGGTCGACCTACGTAGCCATCCGAGTCGGGGTCCGTGACATTCCTCCTCTTGGATTGGCCGGTGCCCGCTACCTGATCGCGGGCGCGCTGCTGTACCCCATCGCGATCCGCACGGGCGACGCTCAGACGCGAGCTGAGGATCGACTCGGTCGCCGGCAATGGCTGGCCTGTGGCCTGGTCGGGATGCTCTTGCTAGCCCTCGGCAATGGGGGCCTGACCCTCGGAGAGACCACCGTTCCTTCGGGATTGGCAGCGATGCTGGTGGCCACGGTCCCGCTATGGATGATCCTGTTCGCGGTGCCGATCCAACGCCACCGCGTCAGCCGTAGCGCCCTTGTCGGCCTGCTCATCGGGCTTGTCGGAGTCATCGTGCTCGCCGGCGGCGGCTCGACCCACGGACATACGCTCGGGATGCTGATCGTCCTCGGCGCCTCGGCCGCATGGGGATTCGGCTCAGTACTCGGCCACCGATTGCATCTACCCCGCCGCGCGTTGCTTGCCGCCGCGCTGGAGATGCTCATCGGTGGTGCTGTACTCACCATCGCGGCCGCGGCCAGTGGCGAGTTCAGCCACGTGCAATGGGGGACGATTCACGCCACGTCTTGGCTGGCTCTGGCCTACCTCATCGTCCCGGGCTCGATCCTGGCTTCCACCGCTTACGGCTATTCGCTGGCCCACCTGCCGCTCAGCACCGTCTCCACCTACGCCTACATCAACCCCGTCGTCGCCGTGATCCTCGGGACCACGCTCCTCCACGAAAAACTCAGCCTGCACGAAGCGATCGGCGCAGCCCTGATCGTCGGCTCGGTCGCGCTCACACTGCACCACCGCGCCGCCAGCTCCGACAAGACCCACCGGTCGGGAACCGCGTCACCATCGTCGCGACTGGCCCAGGCTTCTGATCCTCACCGAGCCGCTCAGGTGCTCGGCTCCACAAGCCGCGATTAGCGCGCGCGCCTCAGCGGCCAATCGCGCAGTTACTACCGGAACCCCAGACACCACCCAGCCCAAACAGAGAGAGATTGAGAATGAGCACCTCGACAAGGTCTCGCATCTTTCGGATCATCGGCTACGTCACCAAGATCTGGGCCGAGCTCGACTACGCGCAGCGTCGTCTACTTGAGATCAGGACAGACGTCAAGCTCACGCGTCGCGAGCCTCCGCGGACCAGCATCGACGAGCTGGAGGCTCTCTACGCGCACGAAGAGCCCGAATAGTCACACATCGTGTGCCTACCTTTGCCCGGTGACGGTGCCGCCCAGCTGCACCGCTCAAGCCGTAAGCCGATCGTCTTGAGCGCCGATACCGACGCCGTCTTGGGGCGGCCTGTGGGAGCTGCCAGGATGCGTCGATGAGCGCGCGTGCCCCGTCGGCCTCGTTTAGCGTCGAGCTGCGCCGCTCGGCTGAGGAGGTCTGGGAGGCCAGCACCGCCATCCGTTCGTTCGCGGAATCGGTGACGGGACGCTCGACCCCGAGCGCTTCAGCGTCTGGGTTCGTCAGGACTACCTGTACTTGATCGAGTTCGCTCGGCTACACGCGCTGGGGGACCGCGCGAGCCCCCGACTTGCCGGAGATGACCCGCTTTGCTGACATCACCAGGGGCTGCTGCGCATGGAGATGGACCTGCACCGCTCTTACGCAGGCGGGTTGGGGATCTCCCGCGCCCAGCTGGAGCGCGAGGAGATGCTGCCGACCACGCAGGGCTACACCGACTTTCTGGTGCGCACCGGGGCCGTTGGCGACTTCGTCGAGCTCACGGCAGCGTTGTTGCCGTGCATCTGGGGCTACGCGGAGATCGCCCAGGCGCCTCGCCGCCGACGGGACCCCCGTGGATGAGCGCTACCGACGCTGGATCGCCATGTATACCTCGCCGGAGTTCGCCGAGCTGGTCGGCTGGGCACGCGAGCTCACTAACCGAGCGGGCGAACGTGGGCGTCGCGGGCGCTCAACGCGCCCGGCGCGCGTTTCTCACCAGCAGCCGCTATGAGCTCGCGTTCTGGCAGATGGCCTGGGCCGGCGAGCACTGGGTCCCATGAAGCCTACGGGCGTGCCCGCCCCGACGAAAAAGGGGTAGAGCCCGGCCTGCGTGACAGCCGGCACGCCGGGCCAGGCGCCCGCGACAGGATCCCATCCGGGCAGCCGCGAGGGCGCCGGGTGACGAGATGCCTACGAACCGAACCCGTTCACCGAGGGCGGCGCCGACGAGGCTGGGCGGTGTCGCGCGGACGTTCGGATAGCGGGAGTCGCCGACTCTTCAGCCGGTTAGCCCTTCTGCTTGTGCGGCGGCGACGCCGTCCCCGTGTTCGATGGCCCACCGCCCGAGGGCGAGCATCGGACCGTCGACGAGAGTTGCTCCAAGCGGTGTGAGCGCGTAGGTGACGTGGCGAGGCGTCGCGTCAGGTGCGGTAGCCACGAGTCCGCTGGTGGTGAGGCGTCTGAGCGATTCGGTCAACGCCTTGTCACTGGCGCCGCCGATAGCGGCGAGAAGTTCGGCGCGCCGTCTTCCGCCGAGCCGCAGGCCCGAGAGCACGACGGGATCCCACT
>JBPCQU010000173.1:0-2515 GCA_050997795.1 Solirubrobacteraceae bacterium
CAAACCCGCGCCGGCGGCCGCCGGCCGGCGGCGGGCTCGGGAGCCTGCGCAACGCGACCGCCGACGAGTGGTGGACGCAGATCGAATTGCCGCGCCTGGCGCGCGCGGCGGGGGCCGAGGTGATCCACCATCCCCTCCCCGCCCGCTCGCAAGCGACCCGAATCCCCCAGGTCGTCACCGTCCACGATCTCGCCTTCGAGCGCCTACCAGAGCACTTCGACCGGGGCTTTCGGCGTTATGCCCGGCTCGTGCATCGAAACGCCGCCCGGCGCGCGGCCGCCGTCATCTGCGTCAGCCGGGCCACCGCTGGGAGCGTGACCGCGCTCTGGGGCGTGCCCGAGCGCCGGATCGTCGTCGCCCTCCACGGACCCGGGCAGGAGCTGGTCGCGCTCGCGCGCCGGCGGCCCCGGCACTTTCTCTACGTCGGCGACGACGAGCCGCGCAAGAACCTGGGGATGCTGCTCGAGGCCTACCGCCGCTACCGGGATGCGACGCTGCAGCCGCTCGAGCTCGTGCTGGCCGGTCCGGCGGCGCGCGCCGCCATCGGCGCGGGCGTGCGCGGCGAGCCCGCTCCGTCAGCGGCACGGCTGGCCGAACTCCACGCCGCCGCGGCGGCACTGGTGCACCCGGCGCTGGACGAGGGCTTCGGGCTCACGCCGCTGGAGGCGATGCGCTTGGGGACGCCGGTGATCGCCGCCTCGGCGCCGGCGGTGAGCGAAACGTGCGGTGACGCGGCGCGCTACGTCGCCCCGGACGACTCCGCCGGGCTGGCCGCCGTAATGGGCGCTCTGGCGCTCGACCCCCAGGCTCAGCACGAGCTCGCGGAGCGGGGTAGGCAGCGTGCGGCGGAATTCTCCTGGACCCGCTCGGCACAGCGACATCTGGAGGCTTACTCTCTAGCGATCAACCGATGAAGATCGCGATTCTTGGCACGCGCGGGATTCCCGCTTCCTACAGCGGCTTCGAGACCGCGGTCGAGCAGCTCGCCTGGCGGCTGACCGCCCGCGGCCACGAGGTGATCGTCTACTGCCGGCCGCACGTCGTCGATCGCCGGCTGACCAGTTACAAGGGCGCGCAGTTAGTGCACCTGCCGACGATCCAGAACAAGTACCTGGACACGTTCGTGCATACCTTCCTGTCCTCGCTGCACGCCGCGCGGGTCACGAGGCCCGACGTCGCGCTGTTCTTCATCGCCGGGAACTCGCCCCTGTGCCGGATCACCCGCCTGGCCTCGATCCCGTCCTTGATAAACGTCGACGGGCTCGATTCTGACCGCCGCAAGTGGCCGGCGGTGGCGAAGTCCTACCTCCGCTTCGCCGAGAGCACGGCGCCGCGCTCCGCCGACCGGGCGATCACTGACAGCCACGCGGTCGCGGAGATCTTCGAACAGCGCTACGGACAGCGGATCGGGGTCGTTCCCTACGGGGTCGAGGATCCGGGGACCGGCGACAGCGCGGCGCTGGCGGAGCTGGGCCTCGAGCCTCGCCGCTACATCCTGTTCGTCGGCAGGCTCGAGCCCGAGAACAACCCCCATCTGCTGGTGGAGGCGTTCTCGCGCATCGACCGCCTGCGCGCCCGGGGGATGAAGCTCGCCGTCGTCGGCGGGGCGCCCTACGCCGACGAGTACATCCGCCAGGTGCGGCGCTCGGCCGATCCCCGGGTCATCTTCCCGGGCTACGTATTCGGCCAGCGCTACTGGGAGCTGCAACGAAACGCGTACCTGTTCTGCGCCCCCACCGAGGTGGGAGGCACCCATCCGGTGATCCTCGAGGCGATGGCCGCCGGCAACTGCGTGCTGGTCAACGATCACCCGCCCAACGTGGAGACGGTGGGCGACGCGGGGATCTACTTCTCCGGGCGCAAGGGTGCCGACGACCTCACGATCCAGCTCGGGCGGCTGCTCGACGATCCAGAGCTCGTGGCCGAGTACCGCACGCGCGCGCTCGAGCGGGCCCGCCGCTACTCCTGGGATGCGGTCACCGACCGCTACGAGCAGCTGCTGACCGCCGTCTGCCAGGCCCACGGCCCCGGACGGCTGCCGGCCGCCGTGCTCGACCCCGACCCGCTCGCGTTAGCCTGACCGCGCCGCCAGCTCCGCGCGGGCCGTGTCCAGCGCTTCGATCGTCGCGGCCATGGTCGGTGCGAGCGCGAGCGCCCGCTGGAGCGACGCCAGCGCGCGGCGGGGCTGGTGGGCGGCGAGGTCGAAGCGCCCGAGCGCCAGCCAGCTGTCGTAGCTCTGGGGCTGGAGCTTGACGGCCTCGACGAGCTGCGCGCGCGCGGCGCGCGCGTCTCCGCTGGCCTCGTAGAGCGCTGAGAGCACGAACAGCGGCTGCAGCGCCAGCGGATCCGCGCCGGCCGCCCGCCGCGCGTCACCGAACGCCGCGCCGAGGTCACCGCGCGCCGCCGCGGTCTCGGCCGACGCGACCGCGTTCTCCGACCGCAGCGGCTGCCAGATCAGCCACGCGCCGAGCAGCGCCAGCGCCGCCAACGCGGTCACGCTCGCGCCGGCCCCGGG
>JBPCQU010000180.1:0-9553 GCA_050997795.1 Solirubrobacteraceae bacterium
CCGCCACAGGCCGATCAGCGCCAGCGGCAGGAGCACCCAGTACGCGTCGAGGCCGAGATTCGTGACCAGCCGGCTGCGTCCTTCAAACCGGACCTCGGTCAGCGAGCGCGATCGCCGACGGATGTCCCACAGCCGCGACAGCCCGTTCCAGAAGAAGGCCTCGAGCAACGAGCCGGGGTGCGCGGAGATGTAGGAGGTGCCGAGGTGGATCAGGCGGGCGCGAAACTCGATGTCGGTCAGGGGATGGGTGGGATTTAGCAGGTTCGCGACCTCTGGCGGGTTTGGCCGCCAGGCGTACGGCCACACCGGGTCGTGGGCCGCCTGCGCGTTGAAGGTGCCGTACAGCGCGGCATCCTGCAGCGAGATCGGGACGAAGCCGTGGAGCACGATCGCGTTGCGCACCGTCCACGGGGCCACGACCAGGACCGCAACCACCGCCGTCACCACCGTCAACCCGATTCCCCGGCGCCAGCCCGTCGCGACACTCCACGCCACCAGCGCCCCCAGGAGCACGAACTCGCTGCTGGGCCGAATCAGGCTCGAGACCCCGACCAGGACGCCGCACAGGATCGCCCGCCGCGGCGACGGCGCTCGCGTGAAGATGACGAGCAGCACGGCGATCGTGAGCGGCGTCGCGAGCGACTCGGAGTAGAGCAGCTCCTCGTACTGCCAAGCCAGCGGGTAGAGCGCCACCAAAAACGCCGCGGCGGCCGCCACGCGCGACCCGAACAGACGACGAGCCAGCAGCCAGCTGAGCGCGATCGTCACGGCGCCAAGCGGAACTTGAGCGATGCGCACCGCGAACGGGTGATGGCCGAGCAGCGCGTACCAGAGCCCCACCCACGCCGGATAGCCGGGCGCCTTCCAAGCTCCGGCGTGCAATACCCCGTACGGCACTCTCGTCCAGAACGGATGGCCCTGCGCGATCAGCCATCCCTCGGCGTCGTACTCGACCTGGTCTCCCGCCAGGGGGTAATGGCGGGTCGCCAGCGCATAGCCGATCCGCACCGCCAAGCCGACGACGATCGCGCCGGCCAGCAGCCAACGCTCCCGGCTGCTCGCCACTGCGCCTGCGGCCCGCGTTCTCGCCTGTTGCACCACTCCGAGCAAGTTCAGGCAGTGTCGCGGGTTTGGCGGTGCACCGCGCCCGCGGCCACTTTCCCGGGCTCCCCCGGCTTCCCGCCACGAGATCGGTAGCCTCCCGCCCCGTGTCTGCCGAGGCCGGCGTTCAGCCGCGGGCGCCGGGACGTCCGCCGGGCAAGGTCGTAGTGGTCATGCCCGCGCACAACGCTGCCCGCACGCTGCAGCGGACGGTCGAGGCGATCCCCATGGAGTGGGTCGACGAGATCATCCTGGTCGACGACAGCTCGACCGACGGCACTGTCGCGCTGGCGCGCACGCTGCCGGTACGTCTGATCTGGCATCCCCACAACGTCGGCTACGGCGGCAACCAGAAGACCTGCTACCTGGAGGCGCTGCGCCGCGACGCCGACGCCGTCGTGATGCTTCACCCCGACGGTCAGTACGAGCCGGAGCTGATCCCGCGGATGGTCGCTCCGATCCTCCGCGGCGAGGCCGACCTCGTGCTCGGCTCTCGCTTCGCCGAGCCCGGCACGGCGCTGGCCGGCGGGATGCCGCTCTACAAGTACGTCTGCAACCGGATCCTCACGGCAGTCGAGAACAGGTTGATCGGAACGAGCATGACCGAGCTGCACACGGGCTACCGTGCGTACTCGCGGGCGCTCCTCCTCGGCGTTCCGTTCCTGCGCAACGCACTCGACTTCAGCTTCGACTCAGAGCTGCTCATGCAGGCAGCTCACTTCCGTTTCCGGATCACGGAGGTCCCGGCGCGCTCGCGGTATTTCGACGACGCCTCGTCGGTCGGCTTCAAAACCGCGAGCGTGTACGGCATCAAGACGCTCCTGGCCGGCGGCCGACTCCTCCTGCACCGCCGGGGCGTGCTTCGCTCGCGCAAGTTTGCACCATGAGGTTCGCCTTCACCGGCGAGCGCGTGGTCACGAGCGCGGGTGGCTTCAACCCGACCTGGCAGCGGCACGTCGCCACGTACCGACTCTGCGCTGAGCTGCTGCCCCACGGACGCGTGCTCGACGCAGGCTGCGGCGTCGGTCACTCGTTCGAGCTGCTTGCGCCCCGTGAGACGGTGGGGGTGGACGTCGACGCGCGCTCGCTGGCGGGGCAGGCGCGCGAGACCCATCAGGCTGACATGCGCGCGCTTCCATTCGCGGACCGCAGCTTCGACGCGGTCCTGTCCGTCCAGTCGATCGAGCACGTGCCCGAGCCCGGAGCGGTGCTGCGAGAGTTCGCCCGCGTACTGCGGTCCGGCGGCGTCGCCGTGATCGTCACTCCCAACCGGTTGACCTTTGCGCGCCCGGACGAGGTGATCGACCCCTACCACTACTTCGAGCTCGATCCGCATCAGCTGCGCCAGCTCTGCCAGGGGTACTTCGACGAGGTCGAGATCCTCGGCCTGTGCGGCTCTGAGACCTTCCAGGAGTTCGTGCGGCGCGAGCACGAACGCCTCGACGCGCTGCTCGCGCGTGACCGCCTGCGGGTGCGCCGCTTGATCCCGCGGCGGCTGCGCCAGCCCCTATATGACCTGATGCTGAGCCGCAGCCGCCGGCGCCCCGACCCGGTTGCCAGCTCGATCTCAGCCGATGACTTCTCGCTCTCCGCGGACCAGGTGCAGCGGGCCTACGATCTGGTGGCGGTCTGTCGCGGACCGCTCGTCAGCGCGGGGGGCGCGTAGACCAGGAAGCTCGCGTCGGCATACGCCGGGCGCTTTCCCGCCAGGCAGGCCAGCAGTCGCGCAGCGGCCGGGCCGCTCTCCACCACCACCCACGCGCTGCGCACGCTCCGCTGCACGGGGGCGCAGCCCCGACTCGCCCGCAGCAGCACGAGCGGATGAGCGAGCCGGGCGCCGGTGAGCACCGCTATCTCCACCGGCCCGATCGCCACCGGCTGGCTCCCGTCGCGAAACGCCGCGCGCGAGTGCAGCCACCTTACGAGGCCGGCGTCAAACAGCCCGGCGCCGGCGTGGGCCGGCAGGAACCCGTCCACCGGCACCAGGAGTCCGACCAGCGCAACGGCGATCGCCGCGGTGACGAGAACCGGCGCGCCAACGCGGGTCACGAGCGACAGCGCCGTCGCGGAGCGAGGCCGTCTCCGTGGGCTCGTGATGAGCTCTGCTCCCAGGGCGAGCGCCGCGGCCACCGCCGCCACCAGGGCGAGCGAGCCCGCCGACGGTGCCGCGGGGAAGCGGAGCGCGAGATCCCGGTCGAGGTTGAGCGCCACCGCGAGACCGAGCGCCACCAGCGACGGCACCTCGCGCGGGCGCCCCGCGAGCGCGAGCGTCACGGTGGCCGCGAGCAGGCAGGCGAGCAGGTAGCGCGTGGCTCCAACCGCCAGCGTCGTGTTGCTCGCGATCCCGGTGTACGGGGCGTCGGCCCAGACGAGCAGCGCCGCGACGACGATCAGCGCGGCCCACACCCCGCCTCGGCGCCGTGCCCACAGCGGCGACAGCACCGCTCCGGCGAGCAGCACCAGGCCACCGGCGAGCGCGCGTCCGTAATCGCCCAGGCGGCCGTCGAGCGTCGCGCCGGGATGGCTCAGCAGGCTGGCCTCGATCGCCCGGAATGCGGTTGGGATGGGATCTCCCCACGGTGTGGTCGAGAGCGGCCAGAAGGGCGCGCCGTGGTCGATCAGGTTGCGCACGTACCAGAAGCCACCGGTCACGATCGCCACCGCGGCGGCCGCGAGCAGCGGTGCAACCAGCCCCCTGAGCGCGTTGCGGCACCTCCAGGCGCCGATCGCCAGCACGATCACGGCGAGCGGGACGACCGTGGTCTTGACTCCGGCGCCGAGGCCGCCCGCTACCAGGGCCACAGCCAGGAGACTCGGCGACCGCCGCACGCCGGCGGCGAGGGCGGCCGTGCACGCGAGCCAGGCCATCGCTGGTAGGTCGGTGTTGGCGCCTGCGAGTTGCACGACGACGAGCGGCAGCGACGCCAGCGCTCCGGCGGCGAGCCAGCAGAGCCGGTCCGAGAGGCCGATCTCAGCCAATCCGGCCCGCACCGAAGCCCCCAGGACGAGCAGCATCGCGGGCGTCAGCAGCATCGCGGGCACCAGCGTGCGAGCGATCCCCGTGACCCACGTGATCAGCACCTCGTAGGTGTTGGGGTAACTCGCGTACGGGACCTGGTCACTGACCGCCACCAGCGATCCGGGGCGGCCGTTGTGGACCCAATCCACCGGCAGTGCGAGGTGGTCGGTGAGAGCATCCAGGCCGAGCACCGGGTGCCCCAGTACCCAGATCCCATATCCGAGGCAGGCTCCCGCCAGCGCGGCCCGCGCAACCCGACCCCCGCACGGCAGCCCTGTCCACCACGCTGCAAGCTGGCGCCACGCCGTCGAACCGCGAGCCTCGACAGACGTCCGGGCCGCGAGCCAGATCGCGGCGGATGCCACGCTCAACGCGACTGGACTCGCGCCGAGCGACACGGTGCCGAGCACCATCGCGGACAGGATCGCCGCCGCGGCGGCAAGCGTGACACCAGCCAGGACTCGCAGCAGGCCGGATGGGAGCACAGCGCCGGCCAGTCGCCAGCCTGCCGCCCACAGCGCCGCCAGCGATCCGAGCAGCAGCAACTGGTGGATTAGCAGGTCCACGACCGTTCCTGTGCTTCGAGCACGCCCCCGGCCCCGCTCCGCCTCAACTGCGCCCGGCGCCAAGCTCGCGGTAGAGCGCGAGGTAGCTGTCCGTGCATCGCTGCATTGAGAACTCCTCGGCCCGGGCGCGGCACCGCCCTGCGGTCTGCGGATCGGCGCTCAACTCGAGCACGTCGAGCAGCGCATCGGCCAGCACCTCGGCGTCGAGACGATCGAACAGCCGCCCGATACCGGGCCGATCGATGATCTCCGAGATTCCTCCGTCGTCGTAGCCGACGACCGGCGTCCCGCAGGCCAGCGCCTCGGCCAGCACGAGCCCGAACGCCTCGGAGCTGGCCGGGAGCGCCGCGACCCACGCGCCGCCGTAGGCTCGCGCGAGCGCGGCGCGGTCATCGAGGTCAACCCACCGCAAGCCTGGGACATCGACCTGCACCCCGGCTTGCCGAGCGTGAGCCAGCTCGCGGGGGCGCGAGAGCACCAGCCGTGCATCCGGCCGCTCGCGGCGGACCAGCTTGAACGCCTGTACGAGGAGCCCAACGTGCTTGCGAGGCTCTTCGGCGGCCGCACTGCAGACGATCGTCGGAGCGCGCTCGCGACGGCTCGAGGGAGCGAACGCGTCGAGCTCGACGCCAGGATTGATCACCGGCGCCCGGTAGCCCAGAGATCGCTCGAACGCGTCGGCGGCGTACCGGCTGAGGGCCACGACCGCGTCGCAGCCGCTCAGCGCGGCGCCCAGCACCTGGCGGCGCCGGCGCTCGGACAGCCATCGGCGATCGGGGATCCCGAGGTAGGACAGGATCGCCGGGCGGCCGGTACGCTTGCGCCAGCGGGCGGCGGCGAGGGCATCAGTCGGGTAGACGGCGTGGGCCAGATCGTATTCGCCCACGCGCAGCGCGACGTACGTGAGCGGCACATGCGTCAGGTAGGGCTCGTACCTGCGGCTCAGCAGCCGTCCCGACGGAGGCCGCGGCAGCCGGAGGATCGCCAGGCCATCCTCGATCGTGCGGCGCGGCCCCCCGCGATGGCTCGTTATCAGCCGCGGCCGGTGACCACGAGCGAGCAGACCGTCGGCGAGCTCACGCGTGAAGCGCTCGCCGCCTCGCCTGACCTCGGGCCAGAAGCAGGGGCTGAGCATCGCCACCCGCAGCGCGCGACCTGTTTGGAGAGCCACTTGGGCCTACGCCGGACGCCGCGAGTGGATCCCGCGAAACCAGTCATTCATCGGCCTGCGCTGTGGCGGGTGGTAGAGGCCGCGGCTGCGGACGGCAGCGAAGCCGGCGGTGGTCAGCCATGCGCGCAGCGCCGCCCAATTCGGGCACCACCAGTTGAAGCTCGTCTCGAGCGTCTGTAGGCGCGCGACGGGCCGGCGCGGATGGAGCAGCGAGAGCGGCACCGAGACCGTCTCGAGTTGATAGAGCTCGCCGCCCGGGACGAGCGCCCGCGAGATGCGCTCCAGCGCCTGCACAGGGTCTCGGAGGTGGATCAGCAGCGCGCCCATAAAGGCGACGTCGACCGGGCCGCCAATCGCCTCCGGCGTCAGCTCCAGGACGTTGCAGACCACCCGCTGGGCCCGCGAGCCGAGCAGATCCGAGGCGATTCGAAAGCCCCGCCCGAGCTCGACATCGAACTCGATCGTCTCGCGCGCCACCAGCTCCCGGTGCTCGGGCGGGATCTGGGCCTGATCGACTCCCCCGAGGTCGATCGCCACGACCTCCGCGCCCCGCCGCTCGAGCTCAAAGGCCCAGAACCCGTCAAACGTGCCGACGTCGAGCGCGCGCTTGCCGCTCAAGTCGTCGGGAAGCAGGCGCGCGGCCGCCTTGCGCAGGTCGATCTGTCCCGGCGTCAGGATGCCGCCGGGCAGCGCGAGCGTGTGATACCAGACGGCGTTGCGCGCGATCGCGCCCCGGACGTCGACGCGCGCGGACTCGCGCCCCGGCGGCTGCACGCCGGCGGCCCGGCCGGATCCAGGGTGGACGCTCACCGGTCGTGAGGCTACCGCGCCCTGGCTCGGAGATACCCGAGCGCCTCGCGTACGAGCGCGCCTTCGATCAGCCAGGTCAGAGCCAGGGTCACGATCACGTACACCGCCAGCTCGACCACAGCCATCGTGCCCGAGCGAGCGCCGCTCTCGAACGCGCGCACCAGCAGCACCGCTCCCACGGCGGGGAATGTGGGAACCATCGCGCGAGTCGCGTGGCGGATGAAGGCAAAGCCCTCGAACAGACGGGAGAGGAAATAGGCGCGGAACGCCACGTGAACGCCCGCCCCGGCGGCGATGCCGATCCCAAGCCCCGTCAGTCCGTCGGCGAACAGCAGCGGAAGGCCGACCCCGAGCAGCGCTGCCGTGGAGGCGACGCCCGCGACAGCGAGCGGCATCGTGTTGCCGCGCGCGCGGAAGTAGTCATCCCAGTTGAAGCCGACTTGGCTGACGGCGGCGACGACGCCCGTGATCTGCAGCAGGACGATCGCCGGGCGCCACTTCTCGCCGAGCGCGAACCGCACCAGGTCCCCTGCAAACAGCGCCAAGCCCGCGCCGAGCGGCACCGCCCACATGAGCGCCAGCCGATTCGACTTCTGAAAGGACTCGCGCAGCAGGTCGAGGCGGCTCTGGATCGCGCAGATCGCCGGATAGAGCGTGCCGCTGACCAGGTCGTCAACCCGGCTGGTGAACGCAGTGACGTTCGATGCCAGCGCCACGGCGCCGACGCCAGCCAGGCCCAGCCGCGCGTTGGTGGCGATCGTGGTCGCGTTCGCGAGTACAACGGTCGATGCCGTGGCGACGAAGATCGGGCCGGAGAAGCGTGCGTAGACTCGCAGCGCTCTCCGGTCATAACGCCACCGCAGCGCAAATGGACAGGTCACAACGGCGGCGATCGCCCCGGCCCAGGCACCGGCGACCACTCCGATCGCGAGCGCCCAGTACCCGAGGCCGGCAAACGCGAGCCCGATCGCCAGCACGAATCCGACGATCGGCTCGATCGCCCCCAGTGACCGTTGCGCGACGAAGTTCATCTTGCGGGAGTAGATCCAGAACGGCGCCTGAAGCGCATCGGCGATCAGCACGGTCAGGAGCACGATCCCGGGCGCCACCAGCTTCCAGTGGCCGTAGACGACCGCCACAACGGGCAGCGCCGCGGCGATCGGCACCATTGCGGCCGCGGTCATCAGGACCTCGAGCGTGAACGCCTTCTGAAACGCGAGCTCCTGGTCGGCGTCGTCCTGCTGGAGGTACTTGTCGCTGATGCCGACCACCTTGAGCCGCGCCAGGACACCGAGCGAGACGACCAGCACGCCCCAGAGGCCGTAGTCAGAGCGGGTCAGCAACGCCGCCAGAACGAACCCGCGGATCAAGCTGAGCGCGCTCAGACCGACGTCGAAGACGCCGTTGACGATCACACCGCGGGCGGCGTGAGCGCGCAGCGAACGGCCGCCCGTCTCGATCGCCCTGACCCTCGCCGGCGGATCGCCCAGATCGGTCCCCACCCCTCCGGTCGCGGCGGCGGCATCCTTGGTCGTGTCCGGCACCATCGCGATCGTACCGAGCGGATCGTCGGCCGACCGAGCCCTCCGGGGGCCGGGGTCCACGGCGAGGTCTAACCTCCCGCGCGTCTTGGGCGCAACGATCAGTCCCAGCCGTCGACCGAGCGTGTCGGTGATCGTCCCCTTCGCCGGAACGCCGGCGGGACTCGGACGCCTCGTGGACGAGCTGACGGGGCTGTCGCGGCGTGAGGGAGATGAGCTGATCGTCGCCGACAACCGGGGACGCGGTTCGGTATCCCGTGCCCCGCGCGAGGCGGCCACCCCGGCGCGAGAGACGATACGCATCTGTGCAGCGGACGGCGTGCGGACACCGGGCTTTGCCCGCAACTGCGCGGCTCGCATCGCCACCGGCGAGTGGCTGGTGTTCATCGACTCCGACACGCGCCCGAGCCCGCAGCTGCTGGACGCCTACTTCGATCCCCCTCCGCTCCCCCGCACCGCGATCCTCGCCGGCGGCATCGTCGACGTCACCGATCGCGCAAGCCTCGCGGCTCGTCACAGCCTGGCGCGCGAGCACATGAGCCAACGCGCGACCTTGGCCCGCCGCGGGCGTCCATACGCCCAAACGGCCAACTGCGCCGTGCTCCGAAGCGCGTTTAACGCCGTGGGCGGATTCTCCGAGCGGATCCGGGCGGGCGAGGACGCCGACCTCTGCTTCCGCCTCGCCGATGCAGGGTGGCGTCTCGAGGAACGCCCCCGTGCCGGTGTGGAGCATCGCGGGCGCGACAGCCTCGGCCCGCTGCTGGTGCAGCTCGCGCGCCACGGCAGCGGAGCGGCCTGGCTGAACCGGCGCTACCCGGGTGAGTTTCCAGCCCCGCGACCGCTGGAGCTAGTTGGCCGGGTGGCCCGCACCTCGCGCGCCGCCTCGCTGGCCCTGGCTCGAGGCGAACTCGGCTCCGCCGTCCTCGCGCTGCTCGACTTGGTCACCGCGGGCGCGTTCGACCTCGGCCGGCTGCTGCCCAACGGGGCGCGGGCGCGCGCATAGGGATCGAGTTTGTGGCCGAGCTTCTGGTGTCAGTGGTGGTCTCCACTTACAACCGCCCGGCGTCGCTCGCTCGGCTGCTCGACAGCCTTCGCGCGCAGACGCTCGCCAGTGATCGATTCGAGGTCGTAGTCGTCGACAACGGCTCGGGTCCCGACACTGCTCGCACGCTGGAGGACGAGCTTCGCCGGGGAGGTCTGGTGCTCATCACCGCTCGCCACGAGCTCACCCGCGGCCCCGCCGGCGGGCGCAACGCGGGCTGGCGGCTGGCCCGAGCGCCGCTGGTGGCGTTCACCGACGACGACTGCGCGCCGGCACCGGGCTGGCTGGCCTGCGCCCTGGCCG
>JBPCQU010000003.1:0-4943 GCA_050997795.1 Solirubrobacteraceae bacterium
CCGTCTCGCGACCCGAGCCGGGGCCCTTGACGAACACCTCGACCTTTTGCAGGCCGTGCTCGATGCCCTTGCGCGCGGCGGCGTCAGCCGTCACCTGCGCCGCGAACGGGGTCGACTTGCGCGAGCCCTTGAAGCCCGCTCCGCCGGCCGACTCCCACGCCAGCACGTTGCCCTCCCGATCGGTCAGCGAGACGATCGTGTTGTTGAACGAGGTCTTGATGTGCGCCTGGCCGATCGGCACGTTCTTGCGCACGCGACGACGGCCGCGCTGGGGGCGCTTGGGAGCCGGGCTCACTTCTTGGCCGCCTTCTTCTTGCCCGCTACCTGCATCCGCTTCGGACCCTTGCGGGTACGGGCGTTGGTCTTGGTGTTCTGCCCCCGCACCGGCAGGCCGCGGCGGTGCCGCAGCCCCCGGTAGCAGCCGATCTCCTGCAGGCGCTTAATGCTCTGCGAGCGCTCGCGGCGCAGGTCACCCTCGACCATGAGCGAGTTGTCGATCAGCTCGCGCAGCTGGACCACCTCGTCCTCGGTCAGGTCACGAACCTTGCGGTCGGGCTCGATTCCGATCTTCGCCAGCAGCTCGTTCGATGTCGAGCGCCCGATCCCGTAGATGTACGTGAGGCCGACCTCGACCCGCTTGTTGAGGGGGATGTTGACTCCTGAGATTCGCGCCATCTGCCTAACCCTGCCGCTGCTTGTGGCGCGGATTTGAGCAGATCACCAATACCCGTCCGTTGCGACGGATGATCTTGCACTTCTCGCACATCGGCTTGACCGACGGTCGTACTTTCACGCTCGCTTCGCTCTCATCTCGAGAAACATTTCCAGTGGTACCTTCGGCGCGGCTCTGGAGACCGGTGCGGTCGCCGCTACCTCGCCGAGGAGCACACGCAGCGCAAGGGGATCGCGCTGCAGGCGCACCGGGGGATGGTAGCAGGGGCGCTCGGAAGGCCGCCGCCGGCCGACGAGCGCCCCCGGAGGGGCCGATCAGGCCGCCGCGCGGTGGCTGGGGACCGTTTTCTCGTGCCAGGGAGTCAGGATCCGGGGCCCGTCCGCCGTCACGGCGATCGTGAACTCGAAGTGCGCGGCGAGCGAGCCGTCCTGAGAGAAAATCGACCAGTGGTCCTCGCCGACCCGCACGGCGTGGCGGCCTGCGGTCACCATCGGCTCGACCGCCAGCACCATCCCCTCCTCCAACGCGACGCCGCTGTTCGGGGGACCGAAGTTCGGGATTTGCGGCTCCTCGTGCATGTCGCGCCCGATCCCGTGACCGACGAGCGAGCGCACCACCGAAAGCCCGGCCGCCTCTACGTGCTCCTGGATCGCGTGCGAGACGTCGCCGAGGCGGTTGCCGGCACGGCATTGCGGCACGGCGGCGAGCAGCGACCCCTCGGTGGCCTTGAGTAGCTTGTGCGCGACCGGCGTGATCGGGCCGACCGGGAAGGTGCGCGCGGCGTCGGCGACCCAGCCGTCGAGCACCACGCCGATGTCGATCGAGAGGATGTCGCCGCGGCCCAGCTTGTAGGGGCCTGGGATCCCGTGCACGATCATCGAGTTGGGCGAGGCGCAGATCGAGCCCGGGAAGCCGCGGTAGCCCTTGAACGCCGGCTCCGCCCCCTGGGAGCGGATGAACTTCTCGGCCGCCTCATCGAGCTCCCCGGTGGTTACGCCGGGGCGCACCTTGCCCGCGAGCAGGTTCATCGTCCGCACGAGGATCACGCCCGCGGCGGCCATGCGCTCGATCTCCTCAGGGCTCTTCTTGATGATCACTGATGCTCGGCCCGATGTGCGTCCAACTAGACGTTGTCTTCGAGGCGCAGCGTCGCGATCACCGCGCGGATGTGATCGTGCACCTGGGCCGGCGGGCGAGTGCCGTCGATGCGGCGCATCAGGCCCTGCTCGTCGTAGTGCTCGACCAGCGGCTCGGTCTGCTCGTGGTAGACCCGCAGTCGGTTCTCGATCACCTCGGGCTTGTCGTCGTCGCGCTGGATCAGCCGCGAGCCGTCCTGGTCGCAGACGCCCTCGTGCTTGGGGGGGTCGAACTCGAGGTGGTAGTTGTGGCCCGACTTCACGCACACCCGGCGAGCCGACAGCCGGCGGACCACCGCCTCGTCGGGCACGTCGATCAGCAGCGCGGCGGTAACGCGCCGCCCGAGCTCGGACAGCTGCCGCTCGAGCGCCGCGGCCTGCTCCAGCGTGCGCGGAAAGCCGTCGAGGATGAAGCCGTCGCGGGCGTCCTCCTCCTGAAGCCGCTCGGCGGCCATCGCGAGGATCAGCTCGTCGGGCACGAGCTCGCCGGCGTCCATGTAGCTCTGCGCCTGCTGGCCGAGCTCGCTCTTCTCCTTGACGTTCGCGCGCAACATGTCACCGGTCGAGATGAACGGCAGCTGGAAGTCGTCGCGCAGGCGATCGGCCTGTGTCCCCTTGCCCGCGCCGGGCGGTCCGAACAGGATCAGATTTAGCTCAGCCACGGGCCACCACTGTATCGAGCAGGAGCGGGTATGTGGCAGTGAGTCCGGGCTGGCGCGCAGAGCCCGCCGCTACTTCAGAAAGCCCTCGTAGTTGCGCATCATCAGCTGGGCTTCGAGCTGCTTCATCGTGTCCAGGGCGACCCCGATCACGATCAGGATCGAGGTGCCGCCGAAGAAGAAGTTGGCGTTCGTCTGGTTGATCAGGACCGTCGGCAGGGCGGCGATCGCGGCCAGGAACAGGGCGCCCGGGAAGGTCAAGCGGGCAAGGATGCGATCGAGGAACTCGGCCGTGGGCCGGCCTGGCCTCACCCCCGGGATGAAGCCGCCGTACTTCTTGAGGTTGTCGGCCTGGTCGACGGGGTTGAACGTCACCGCCGTGTAGAAGTACGTGAACAGGATGATGAAGATGCTCTCGCCGAGCACGTAGTGCCACCCCTGGGGGCTGAAGAAGGTGGCGAGGTGGGTGGCGAAGTTGTTGCGGTTCTGGCCCACCAGCTGGCCGATCGTCGGCGGGATCGCCATCACGCTGGCGGCGAAGATGACCGGGATCACACCGGCCATGTTGACCCGCAGCGGCAGGTAGGTCTGACCGCCCTGGGTCATCCGGCGGCCGATCACCCGTTTGGCGTACTGGATCGGGATCCGGCGTTGGCCCTCCTGGACGAACACCACCGCGGCGACGACGCCGAGGGCGATGAAGGGCATGATCACCCGGAACACCTGGTCGGGGTTGCCCCACCACGAAGACACGCCGCTGGGGATCCGCGAGACGATGCTGGCGAAGATCAGCAGCGAGATCCCGTTGCCGATCCCGCGCTGGGTGATCAGCTCCCCCATCCACATCAGCAGCACGCAGCCGGCGGTCAGCGAGATCACGATCAAGAACAGCTTGAACAGGGTGAAGTTGCTGATCAGCGTCGCGTTGCCCTGCTTCTCGGCGCTGCGGAACAGGAACACATAGCCGATCGACTGCGCGAACGCGAGCCCGACGGTCAGGTAGCGCGTGTACTGGGTGATCCGCTGCTGGCCGACCTCGCCCTCCTTCGAGAGCTTCTCGAGCGAGGGCACCACGACCTGCAGCAGCTGCAGGATGATCGAGGCGGTGATGTAGGGCATGATCCCGAGCGCGAAGATCGCGATCCGGCCGAGGCCGCCGCCGGAGAACAGGTTCAGCAGCCCGAAGATGCCGCTCCCGCCGAGGCTCTTCTGAATCTGGTTGACCGCCGCCGAGTTGATGCCGGGCGCCGGGATGTGGGTCCCAAACCGGTACAGCAGCAGGATGCCGGCCGTGAACAGGATCTTGGTTCGGATCTCGCCGACCCTGAACGCCCCGAGGATCGTCGCGATCATTGCGCCCTCAGCCCTCGATCAGCTCGCAGGTTCCGCCCGCGGCTTCGATCTGCTCGCGGGCCGCGCGGCTGAAGCCGTGCGCGTGGACGGTGAGGGCCTTTGAGACTTGCCCCTTGGCGAGGATCTTGACCGCGACGTCCTTGCGGGTCGCGAGGCCCTTGGCGGCGAGAGTTTGCGGCGTGACCTGCTCGCCGGCGTCGAAGCGGGCCTCGAGGTCGGCCAGGTTGACCGGCTGGGTGTAGGTCCGAAACGGCTCGAACGGCATCGACTTCTTCATGTGCGGACCGCGCAGCTTGCGCATCCGCATGTGGATCGGATTCTGGCCGCCCTCGAAGCGGGCTCTTCGCTTGGCCCCTGACCGTGAGCCGTAGCCCTTCTGACCGCGACCGGAGGTCTTCCCCGTGCCCGAGCCCTCGCCGCGCCCGATGCGCTTGCGCACCTTGCGGGATCCCGGCGCGGGCTGAAGGTTGTGCAGCCCGATCCGCTCTTCGGCCGGTGCCTCAGGCATCTGAGCCCTCCGCTACCTCCACCAGATGCCGAACCTTGTGCACCATCCCCCGCAGCTGCGGGGAGTCAGCGTGCTCAACGCTGTGGCCGATGCGCCGCAAGCCAAGCGAGCGAAGAGTGTCGAGCTGGCGCTTGTCCGAGCCGTTCGAGGACTTGCGCTGGGTCACGGTCAGGCTGCTCACGCCGGAGCCTCCGCCGACTCAGGCTCTTCGGCAGGCGCCGGATCCGCATCTGCGTCCCCTCGCGCCGCGTCCGCCCCTTCACTGCCGTTCGACCCAAGGGCGGAGGCGCCAGATGCGGGTTCGGACGACAGCCCGAGCACCTGATTGATCGAGAGACCCCGGAGCTCCGCGACCTCCGCCGGAGTACGCAGGGACTCGAGACCGGCCATCGTGGCCTTGACCAGGTTGATGGGGTTCTGCGAGCCGAGGCTCTTGGACAGGATGTCGTGGATTCCGGCCAGCTCCAGCACCGCGCGCACGCCGCCGCCGGCGATCACGCCGGTACCGGGGGACGCGGGCTTGAGCATCACCCGGCCCGATCCGAACACGCCGAGCGTCCTGTGGGTGATCGTCGACCCGTGCTTGGGCACGCGGTAGAGATTCTTCTTCGCCC
>JBPCQU010000113.1:0-10609 GCA_050997795.1 Solirubrobacteraceae bacterium
CCGACTCGGCGATGGAGGTCACGACCGACGCGGTGCAGGTGTTCGGCGGCTACGGCTTCATCAAGGAGTACAAGGTCGAGAAGCTGATGCGCGACGCCAAGATCCTCCAGCTCTACGAGGGCACGGCACAGATCCAGCGGCTCGTGATCGCGCGCGAGACGCTGCTCCCGCGCCGGGTCCAGGAGCCCGCCGCCGCGGCCGCCTAGCCCACGCTCCCGCGTCCGTCAGGCGCCGGTGTTTGACTCAGGTTCGTGAGACGCATATCGCTCCCGGTTCTGCTCGTGGCCGGCGTGCTGGGTGCGCGCTCGCTGGCCGGTGCCGCGCCGCCCCCGCCGGCGGGCTCGGCGAACGGCCTCGTCGCGAGCCGCGCGAGCTCCCACATCGTGCAGCGCCAGCCGCGTCCGGGCACCTGTCACGCCCGCGGCAAGGGGCGCTTCTCACTGCCCGATCCGAGCTGCACGCCGGGCGCGATCGACCCTTCGGTCACCCAGGCCGACATCGGCCGCACGATCTGCGCCACCGGCTACACCGAGACGGTCAGGCCGCCCGAGTACATAACCGAGGCCGAGAAGCGCGCGAGCGTGCGCGCCTACGGCGACCCACCGCCGCTTGACCACTACGAGTACGACCACCTCGTCCCGCTCGAGCTCGGCGGCGCACGCAACGACGCGCGCAACCTGTGGCCCGAGCCGGGCTCGATCCCCAGCCCCAAGGACGAGCTCGAATACCGGCTGCGCGAGCGCGTCTGCCACGGCCAGATGAAGCTCGCCGCCGCGCAGCTGGCGATCGCCCGCGACTGGATCGCCGCCTACCATCGCTACGTTCGCTGAGCCGCGCCGAGGATCGTTCTACTCGGTGGAGCTGAACTCCCAGATCGCGATCGCGAGCATCACCAGCCCGAGCAGCACGATCACGCCTGCCTCGAGCAGCCCCGGCACGCGCCAGCCCCACCAGGTGACGCCTGGGTCGAGCGCCTGGCGCGCGGCGGGTGAGATCGTCAGGTGGCTGAACACCAGCCGGCGCATCGGGTCGACCGCGTAGGTGAGTGGGTCCAGCCGGTTGAGCACCGTCAGCCAGCCGGGCAGGCCGGCGGCGGGAAACAGCGCGCCGGAGATGAAGAACATCGGCATCACGATCATCTGCATGACGCCCATGAACGACTGCATCTGCTTGATGCGGACGGCGATCATGACCCCGAAGGCGGTGATCGAGAACGCGAGCAGCACCTGCAGGCCGAAGATCCCCAGCAGCAGCAGCGGGTCATACGGGACGTGCACGAGCCCGGCGAGGCAGATCACGATCACGCCCTGAATGCCGGCGACGGTCGCGCCGCCGAGGCACTTGCCGATCACGATCGAGCTGCGCCGGATGGGCGCGACCATCATCTCGCGCAGGAATCCGAACTCCCGGTCCCACACGATCGACGCGGCCGAGAACATCGCCGTGAACATGACCGCGATGCAGAGGATGCCGGGGTAGATGAACGTCTTCAGCTGGACGCCGTGCGTCCCGGCGCTCGACAAGCGCTGGAGTCCCGCGCCGAGCACGAACAAAAACAGCAGCGGTTGCACCAGCGAGGTGATCATCCGCAGCCGATCGGCGCGGAAGCGGATCAGCTCTCGCCGCCAGACGATCTTGATCGCGCGCAGCTCCGAGGCGAGGCTGCGCTTGGGGACGCTGACCCTGACGACCGGCGAGAGCGCCTTCGCCGTGGCGGCCTCGGCGCGATCCGCGGTGGGGGTTGCGGGCTGGCCGGCCTCAGTCGTACTCATCGCCTGCCCCCGCCGCTCATCATCTGCATCATCACCCGGTTGCGGTGCTTGGACTGGTCCTCCTCGGCATCGCGGATCGTGGTCCCCGTATAGGACATGAACACGTCGTCGAGCGTGGGGCGGGAGATGCTGACCGAGCGGATCGGGGGGTAGCCGGGATCCCATTCCGCGAACAAGCGGGGGACGAACTCCTCGCCCGAGGAGACGCCGAACGTGACCGCGCCCTCGGCGATCCGAGCCTCGATCTCGAACCGCTGCGCGATCGCCGCCATCGCCGCCTGGTCATCGTCGGTCTGGATCGTGATCCGGTCGGTGCCCACCTGAGCCTTGAGCGTCTCGGGGGCGTCGAGGGCGACGATCTGACCGTGGTCCATGATCGCGATCCGGTCACACCACTCGGCTTCGTCCATGTAGTGGGTGGTCATGAAGATCGTGATCTCCTCGCGCTCCTTGAGCTCGCGTATGTAGGACCAGATCGAGCGCCGGGTCTGGGGGTCCAGCCCGATCGTCGGCTCGTCGAGGAACAGCACCCGGGGGGAGTGCATCAGCCCGCGCGCGATCTCGAGCCGGCGGCGCATGCCGCCCGAGAACGTGGCGACGACCGAGTCCTTGCGGTCCCACAGGCCCACCATCTCCATCACCTGCTGCATGCGCGGCCGTACGAGGTCGGATTGGACCCCGTACAGCTCGGCGTGGAGCTTGAGGTTCTGCGCCGCGGTCAGGTAGCCGTCGAGCGTCGGGTCCTGGAACACCAGCCCGATGTTGCGGCGGACGTCGTCGCGCTCGCGCACGACGTCGTGTCCGGCCACGGTCGCGGTCCCCGATGTCGGCTTGGCGAGCGTGCAGAGCATGTTGATCGTGGTCGTCTTGCCGGCGCCGTTGGGCCCCAGGAAGCCGAACACCTCGCCGACGGCGACCTCGAAGCTGACACCCCGGACCGCCCTGACCTCGTCGAAGCTCTTGACGAGGTCGCGGACGGCGATGGCCGGGGTGGGGGATGCTCCGTTGTCGCTTGCGGTGTAGGCCACTGGTAGGGATACGTTACGCCGTCAGTCTTGCGGATCCTCGGCGAGGATCCGGTACAGACCGCGACGGGTCTCTGAGAGGAGCTCGGTCGCCCGGGCCCGCTGCGCCTCGTCGCCGACCGAGGCCACCTGCCAGGCGGCCTTGCCGATCTGGACGACCAGCGGCCCGATGTCCGACAGCGGGTTGGACTCCTCGTCGTCGTCGTCCCACGGGGCGGGCTCGGCGGCGCGGGTCTCGAGGTACTCGCGGCCCGCGTCGGTGATCTCGAAGTGCTTCGCGCCCTCGGACTCGGTGGAGCGAACCAGGCCCTCGTCCTCGAGCTGGGCGAGCGTCGGGTAGACCGAGCCGGGGCTCGGGCGCCAGCGCCCGTCGCTGCGCTCCTCGATCGTCTGCATCAGCTGGTAGCCGTTGCGTGGCTCCTCGGCGAGCAGCCGCAGCAGCGCGAGGCGGACGTCACCGCGCCGGGCGCGGCCGCGTCCACGACCTCGACGGCCGTGTCCGAACGGGCCGCCGCCGAAGGGGCCGCCGCCAAACGGACCGCCGCGCATGCCGCGCATCCGGCGCAGGGCGATCAACTCCTCGAGCTCCTCCGGGCTGGGCCGGCCGTGGCGGCCCGTGCCCTTGCCCTTGGCGAACGCCCAGCCGTGGCGGCCGGTGCCCTCGTCCTTGGTGATTGCCCAGCCGCGCGGACCGTGCCGGTGCGGGCGGTGGGCCCGATGTCCCCAGGCTTCTCGCCCGGGCCATTGTTGTGCAAATGAATTGCCTGTCATGTCGGTATTTCCTTTCGTCGATGTATACCGATGCATCAACGATATATCGTTTACTCGGATTTGTCAAGCCGCACGCGGCTCCGATTGCGCAGGCCAACGTGTAACGACTGTGTGACGTTTCGCGCCCTTCCGGTCGGCGCTCGCGCAGACTTGGGGGCGTGGGCGATATGGCACGCAGCCGGCTGCTCCCGTTCGTCAGCGCCCCACGGAGCCGACACGCTCCGAGTTCGAGGACGCCTTCCCGCGGTTCGCCCACCGCGAGGCTGGTTAGGCCCTGTCAGTCGTTGCGGGCGGTGCCGGAGCCCGCGCCGCGGCTGCGCAGCCAGTCGGCGAGCTGCTGGCTCACGTCGCCGACCTGGGAGCCGAGATTGGTCACGTTCTCGCCTATCTCCCTGAACAGGCCGCGGAAGCGCTCGGCGTAGAACTCCATCGCGTCACCGGCCTCCTCGCGGACGTTGGTGTCCTCGCCGCGCCGGCGGTACTCGCCCCGGACGATGCGGTCGTACTCGCCGCTCTGGATCCACTTCATGACCTCCGAGACGCGGCGGACGGCGTAGGAGTGGGTCGCGCCGATCTCGAGGAAGAACCGCCGCACGCGGTCGTGGGAGTCCTCCCAGCTCTCATACTCCATCGCCTGCGCCATGAACGCGTCGAGGTCGAGCTGGTCGGCTGGTATGCCGCCGGCGGTCACCATCAGCGTTCGGCAGACGATCCGCGGGTCACGGACGGCGAGCGTCGCGGCGCGGTCACAGCTCAGCTCAGCGGCGCGCATCCACTCGAGCAGCACCGCCTTGACCGCGCGCACCGGCAGGCCCATCATCAAGGGCAGGTTGCCGCTGGCCCGCATCAGGATGTCGAGCGCGGTCATGTAGAGGACGTGGTCAGAGAGGATGTGGCCGAGCTCGTGCGCGAGCACCACCCGCTGCTCTCCCGGCCCGAGCTGCGCGAGCAAGCGGGAGTCGAACACGATCATCGGCTGCTGGGAGCCGATCGTGCGGGCGTTGGCGGTGATCGATCCGCTCACGTACAGGTCATACGAGGAGGGCATGTCGAGGATCTTGCCCACGCCCTCGAGCGAGGCCCACAGCCCCGGGAGCTGGCGCTCGCCGACCTTGACCGAGTTGCCGAGGTAGAACTGGCGCAGCGCACGCTCGTAGCGGAACTCGACCAGCTTGCGGACCACCGTGTCGAGCATCGGCACCGCCTTAAGCGCCGCCGTCGCCGCGCGGTCGGCCGGGTGCTCGTAGGCCTTCGAGGAGATCTCGGGGTACGGCTCCAGCGCCTCGGGAAGGTGGTCGTTCATCGCTCTCGTCACGGAGCCTACTCCCGCCGCTGGCAAAGCCGCGAGAATCAACCGCGATGCGAGCGGTACGGGTCGCGCGGACGTTCGAGGGCACGGTGGCCGAGGCCGAGCGCTGCTGGTATGACACGACGCTCTGGCCGCAGTGGGTCGACGGCCTCGACCGGGTGCTCGCGGTCGACGGCGACTGGCCACAGGCGGGGGCGAGCGTCACCTGGGAGTCGGGACCGGCGGGCCGCGGCCGGGTGAGCGAGCGGGTGATCGCCCACGAGCCGCTCAGCGGACAGACGCTTGAAGTCAGGGACGCCTCGATCCGCGGTCACCAGAGCGTCACCTTCACGCCCACCGACCCCGGCGTCGAGGTCGCGTTCGCGCTCGAGTACGAGCTTTTGCGCCGCTCGCTTTTCTCGCCGCTCGTCGATGCGCTGTTCATCAGACGCGCGATGGCGGTTTCGCTGGCGCAGACCGTGAGCCGCTTCGGGGTCGAGCTGCAGGCCGCGCGTGCCGGCGGCGGCTCGTAGACTGCTCGACCCATGTTCGTCTTCAAAGCCGCCGTCGTCGGCGCCGGCACGATGGGCGGCGAGATCGCGCACGCGATCGCATCGGCTGACATCCCGGTCGTGCTCAAGGACGTCGAGCAGACGGTCGTCGACCAGGGAGTGGACAAGGCCCGCTCACTGTGGCAGGGTGCCGTCGACGCCGGCAAGCTCGAGCCCTCCGAGCTGGAGCGCAAGCTGTCGCTGATCACGGGCAGCACGAGCTACGACGGGTTCGGCGAAGTGCAGTTTGTGATCGAGGCGGTGCCCGAGCGGATCGAGATCAAGCAGGCCGTATTCGGCGAGCTCGACGAGGTCACCCCGGGCCACGCGATCCTGGCCTCCAACACTTCCGCCCTGTCGATCAGCGAGATCGGCGAGGCCACGAGCCGACCCGACAAGGTGGTCGGGTTTCACTTCTTCTATCCGGCATCAGTGATGCGGCTGATCGAGGTGGTGGAAGGCGAGGACACCTCGGCCGAGACCGCCCAGGCGGCGAGCAACTTCGCCCAGCAGATCCGCAAGATGCCGATCCGCTGCGGCGAGGCGCCCGGGTTCGTGGTCAACCGAATCCTCAACTCGAGCATGTCCGAGCTGTGGCGCTACCAGGAGGAGACGGGGATGGCGGTCGCCGAGCTCGACAAGCTCGTCGCTGATGCGACGGGCGCGCCGATGGGGCCCGTGTTCATCACTGACCTGCTCGGCCTCGACACCGTGCTGCACGTCTCCGAGCACCTGCGGGAGTCATACGGCGAGCGCTTCTTCGTCCCCGAGCCGATGCGAGAGCTGGTGGCCGCGGGACACCTCGGCGCCAAGACGGGAAAGGGCTTCTATGAGCACGGCTGACCCTACCCGTGGCAGTGAGCGAGAAGCCGTTGGTCACGCGCTGGTCGCCCGCATGCGGCTCAAGGCGTTCGTCGAGAGCTGCCTGGTGCTCGAGGACGGCGTCGCGACGATCAGGGAGATCGACCTCGGGATGATGGCCGGGGCGGGGATCGTGCCACCGCCGTTTCAGCGCGCCGACCAGCGGGGGCTCGACGAGATGCTGGACGAGCTCGAGCGCGCCCGGCGGGAGTGGGGCGAGGAATTCGAGCCGCCCACGATCCTGCGCCGGCTCGTCGCCCAGGGCCGTCTGGGCGTCAAGAGCGGCCAGGGGTTCTTCCCCTACCCGCGGCCCGACGCCGGCGCGCCGGAGGGCCCGGTGAAGCTCGAGACGCGCGGCGAGACGGCGATCGCGTGGCTGGATCGCCCGCCGGCCAACTCGATCTCCCCGGAGGTCGTGCAGGCCCTGCGAAAGCTGTGGGACGCGGTGCTGGAGGCCCGCACCATCCGCGCGCTCGTGTTCGCCTCCGCGAACCCGATGCTGTTCTGCGCTGGCGCCGACATCAAGGCGTTCACCACCATGGACGCGTCCGCCGGCCAGGGCCTGCTCGAGCAGATGCACGGCCTGCTGCGGGAAATGGAGCGCTCCTCAGTCGCGACGATCGCCGCCGTCAACGCGGGCGCGTTTGGCGGCGGGTGCGAGCTGGCGATGGCGTGCGACTTCCGGATCGCGGCCGAATCGGCCACCTTCGGCCAGCCAGAGATCAACCTCGGGATCATCCCGGGCTTCGGCGGCACCCAGCGCCTGCCGCGGCTGGTGGGGGAGGCCAAGGCGTTAGAGCTCAACCTGACCGGCGAGGCGATCGGCGCCGAGGAGGCCTACGAGGCCGGACTCGCGACTCGCGTCGTCCCCGACCAGGAGTTGCTCGACACGGCGCTCGCGTGGGCGCAAAAGCTCGCCGGCCAGGCGCCGCTGTCGATCGAGCAGATCAAGCGTGTCTCGGGGGTCGGTGAGCTGGACGCCGGGATCGCGGCCGAGAAGCGGGGGTTCGCGGCCGTGTTCGGATCCGAGGACGCCCGCGAGGGGATCTCCGCGTTCCTGCAGAAGCGCACGGCGCGCTTCGAGGGCAAGTGAGGGCTCCCGGTCAATGAGCGGCGTCAGGTGAGCGCGGTCGGCGCCCCCGCGTCCGCGGCCCGGTTCGCGGAGCTGATTCGCGGGGCGGAGTCGGTGGTCGCGCTGACCGGCGCCGGGATCTCGGTGCCGTCGGGGATCCCGGACTTTCGCTCGCCCGGCACCGGGCTGTGGGAGAACGTCGACCCGATGGAGGTAGCGCACATCGACGTCTTTCGTCGCGACCCCGAGCGGTTCTGGCACTTCTACGGCCAGCGCTTCCAGACGCTCGAGGACAAGCGCCCCAACGGCGCTCACCAGGCGCTGGCAACGCTCGAGCACGCCGGCTTGATCGACGCGGTGATCACGCAGAACATCGACCGCCTGCACGCCAAGGCCGGCACGCGCGAGCTGATCGAGGTGCACGGCACGATCAGCCATGCCTCGTGTGAGACCTGCGGGGCGAGCTTCCCGCTCGCCGAGGTGCGTGCACGCCAGTCCGCCGACCCCGCCGGCGTGCCCCGCTGCGACTGCGGCGCGGCGCTCAAGCCCGACGTGGTGCTGTTCGGCGAGTACCTGCCCGAGCAGGCGCTGCAGCGCGCCGAGGCGCTCGCCGCGGGAGCCGAGCTGATGCTGTGCATCGGCTCCTCGCTGGAGGTCTACCCGGTCGCCCAGCTCCCTGCGATGACGCTCGCGGCGGGCGGCAGGCTGGCGATCGTCACCCAGGGCGCGACCCCGTTCGACGGCCGCGCGGCGGTCCGTTGCGGCGGCGATGTGGTCCATGAGCTGGGTGCTCTGATCGAGGCTCTGGGAATCAGCTGAGCCGGACGCGCAGCGGGACAGGCTGCGCGGCCCAGCTAGGCGTTCTGGACCGCGCGCGCGCGCAGCGCCGCTTCGATTCGCCCCAGCGTCAAGAACACCGACTCGAGCTCGGCTTGGGGCAGCGGGCCCGCGAGCGCGGACTGGGCGGCGAGCGCGATCGCCGTGCGCTGGCCGCGGAGCTCGGCCAGCCGGTCGGAGAGCGCCTCGGCGGTCGGGTCGCGGGCCAGCTCGGCGAGCGCGGCGTCGAGCGTCACCAGCACCTGGAGTGCCGCCTCGCGGTCACGCCCCTGGTCGAGGTCGAGCCGGGCCCTGAGCGCCAGCTCCTCGCAGGCGAGCGGCTGCTCGCGCGCCCCGAGAACCGCCGCCAGCCTCGCTTGGGGGTGCAGCACCCGCGAGCGCCGCTGCCAGCCGTCGGCAACAACGAGCTCGCGAGCGTCACTCCAGAGCCCGTCGGCGACCTGCTCACCGGCGCCGAACCCGAGCCGCGCCACGATCGCCTGTCGTCTGGAGACCGTGTGGAGATAAGGGTCCGCGGTCACGAGGCGGAAGGCGTGCAGCGCCCGGTTGAGCACCTCGAGGCCACGCTCGAGCTCGTCCTCGCCGGCCCGCCGCAGCCACTCGCGGGCCTGCGCTTCGGCGTCGAGCGGGTGGCCGACGTCGATCACAGTGGCGCGCCCGGTGCTGACCGGGGTCGGCTCCGGCTCGGGGGTCGCGTCGCGCGGTCTGCGCACCGACGCCAGCCGGCGACGCTCCGGGGCGCCCAGGGTGGACAACACGATCACGTGCGCGGGGGACGCCTCGGGCTCTGAGGCGGGGCGCAGCAGGTAGCGCCCGTCCGGCGGTCCGAGCCGCCACGGCAACTCGACCTGGACGAAGCGAAACAGGGGCGCGGACGCGCTCACCGCGGCGCCGCGATCAACGGGTGAGTCAGCCGCCCGGCGTGCGGATCGCGTACCTGCTCGGCGCGATCGGTACGACCGGCTCGGGGATCTGGCTGATGCGGTTGATCAGCTGCACCCACTGGCCTGGCTGCAGGAGGCTCTTGACCTGGGCGGAGAGCTTCTTGTTGGTCCCGTAGTCGGGCGTGAACGTGACCTGGATCCGGTTCCTGTGGTCGGGCAGCGCGAGCGTGTTGCTCTGGCCCTTGTAGGCGATCGCTGAGATGATCTGGTCGGGCCGCATGCTGCCCTGCAGCGTCAGCAGGCGACGGATCGTGACGTCGGTGATCGATCCGGGGCCCTGGTGGCCGAGCACCGGGATCTTGTTGATCGTCGAGATGTCGACGCTCGCGCCGGTGGCGCCGGCCGCGTCGGTGCCATTGGAACCGGTGAGGGTGTGGCCGCACTGCAGGCCCGAGACGTACGGGTCGAGGCCCGACGCGGACAGGAACTCGATCGTCGCCAGCACGCGGCGGTCGATCAGCCCGGCGGCGATGTCCCGGCGCCCGCAGTTGTAGATCTGAACGCGCGGGTCCTGGAGCACGCGCTCGGTGAGCTGCTCCTTGCTCATCAGCAAGACCTGGCCGACAGTCGGGTTCTTGGCGCCCGGGCCGAAGAACGGGTCGACGCCGGCGGCGCGGTACACGGCCGTGGCCTCGAGCAGCTTCCAGCCGTCGAGGATCGGCTTGGGGTCGATCAGCGGAGCCTTCTTGCCGGCGGGCTGGACCGTGAAGTAGAGGTGTGGCGAAACGTTTTGAGAGGGGCCGCCGATCCGTCCGAGGATCGTGCCCGCGACCACGATCGAGCCGACCCGCAAGCGCTTGAGCGTGTACTGACTACGGCCGAGGTGCAGCGCGTCGGAGAAGTAGCTCTGGAAGCTCGAGATCTGCTGCCCGGAGTTGTGGAGCTGCAGATCGCCGCCGGCCGCGTAGGACCCCGCGCGCGACGGGTTGGCGAACAGCCGCTCCTTGACCATCGGCGCTGAGACCGTGGCCGGCGCGCTGGGCGGCTTGACCGGGAGGGTGATCGGTGCGGCGCTCGCCTTGCGCGCGGCGTGGATCGTCTTGGTGGCGGAGGCGGCGGTGGTGGTCGCCGGCGCGGCCTGGGCACCCGCGCTCGCCGGCGCGCTCGGCGCCCGGCCCGGGGGAGCTGAGAGCTCCTTGGCGATGTCACGCGCGGTGATCTTGACCGGCCTGGGGACCGGGTAGGTCCGCGACACCGTTCCGAGCTGGGAGTAGGTATAGATGTTGCCGGTCGAGTCCTGCAGCTCCACGTAGCGGCCGAGCGCGGCGCTGGAGCCGATCTTGACGATCTTGCCGTCGTTGACGGCGATCACGGGGGAGCCCTTCTTGGCGAAGATCGACGTGCCCTTGCTGGTCGGGCTCGAGTCGATCGCGATCGCGGCGTTGACGCTCTTGACCTTGTGCTTTGACAGCGAGACGACCGAGCTGTCGGCGTACTTGGCGGGCGCGGCGACCGGGAAGTGACCCTGGACCAGGCCCGTCAGCGCGC
>JBPCQU010000142.1:0-3941 GCA_050997795.1 Solirubrobacteraceae bacterium
GTCGGTGCTCTGGCGGCCGCTGCTGCGTCCGGCGGACGTCGGCATACACGCCACCCCTTTCGCCAGTGCCGAGTGCTCTGCGGGGTGTGGGCCCCACCCCGGCCTGCCCGCGGCCGCTCGCAGCGCCGCCGACCGCGGCGTGCTCCTGCACGCGCTGCTCGAGCGGCTCGATTTCCGCCGCCCGGTGGCCCCGGCAGCGCCGGCGATCGTGGCTGTCGCCGCGCGCGCGGGGCTCTCGCCGGCGCCGGGACCCGAGGAGGCCGCCGCGCTGGCCGAGCTCGTGCGGCGCTTTGGCGCCAGCGAGCTGTGCGGACGGCTCGCGCGCGCCGGTGACGCGCGCCGCGAGGAGCGGTTCGCGTTCGGACTCGGCGACGTGCTCGTGACCGGGGCGATCGACGTGATCGCGCGCGAATCGGTTCCCGCCCAACCCGACCGGACGCTGATCGTCGACTACAAGAGCGATCGGCTGGCCGGCGCCGAGCCCGAGCTGCTGGTGCAGCGCGCCTACGCGACGCAGCGGCTGGTCTACGCCCTCGCCGCGCTGCGCGCGGGCGCCGAGAGAGTGGAGATCGCCCATTGCTTCCTCGAGCGCCCGGAAGCTCCGGTGATCGTCTCCTTCGCCCGCTCCGAGCAGGCCGAGCTGGAGCGTGAGCTCGACCGCCTCGCCGGCGGCGTCCTGCGGCGCGAGTTCACGGTCTCCGATGCGCCTCATCGGGGGCTGTGCGCAGGCTGCCCCGCCGAAGGCGGGCTGTGCTCGTGGCCGCTCGAGTCAACGCGTCGCCAGGCCGCCGACCGCCTGTTCTGATCAGCCGTCGAACTCCGCGTCCACCGGCCGCGGCTGGTCGAACGTGACCTCCACCTGCTGCTGCTCAGAGCGCTCCTCGGTTTTGGCTGCCGCGGTCAGGGCCTCCTTGTCGGCGGGCTCCGTCGGTCCGCCGAGCAGGCTGCGCGGCCACAGCTTGCGGCTGACCACGACGTTGGTCTCGACCGCGTAGATCGTCATTTGGGCCCCCAGGTGCAGCCACACCAGCAGCGCGATCACCAGCCCGAAGGTGCCGTAGGTGCTGCTCGACTTCTTGAACACGTGGCCGATGTAGTAGCCGCCGACGACCTGCAGGATCTCCCAGAGGATCCCGGCCACGATCACGCCCGTCCGGAGATCGCGGCTGGGGACCGTGTTGGCGGTCATGAAGCGGAAGGCGGCGAAGAAGAGGGCGAAGTTGAGCAGCAGCGAGATCACGATCCCGGCTGCGGCGACCAGCGGGCCGCCGCCGAGCCCGCCGGTGACGACGCCGGAGGCGAGCGTCGCGGCGATGAACAGCACGCCCAGTGAGACCAGCAGCCCGATGCCCCGCAGTCGGGACTGGAGGAAGTTGGGCCGGTCCTTGAACGGCACCGCCCACACCCGATCAAAGGCGTTCTGCGCCGCCTGGGTGACGCCGAGCCCGGCGAACAGCGAGGTGACGATCCCGATCACCAGGGCGATCACGCTCCCGTGCAGGCCGCCGATCTTCTTCAGCTGATCGCCCACGATCGGGAACTGACTCAGGGCCGAGTTCTTGACTGCGGTCTGGGCGCTCGGGTCGCCCTGGAGGACGAAGCCGAGCACGGTGACGAACACCAGCAGCAGCGGGAACAGCGAGAAGAACGCGTAGTAGGCGATCAGCGCGGCGAGGCTCCCGCCCTGGTCGTCGCCGAACTTCTTGACCACCGCCATCGGGATCGCCGAGGCGCGGTGGCGCTGTTGAAAGCGGTCGAACGCGCGGACCGGGCCCAGGAAGTCCATGGCCCGTGTCTTACCCGGCCAGATCGATCGACACTCCTCCGATCAGGCGCTCGCGAGCGCCGGCGCCGGCGTGGCAACCGCGAGGTCGCGCTGGTGCAGGATCAACGTCGCGCCCCGTCCCGGGCTGAAGGTGATGCTGCGCCTCCGGGCGGTCTCCGGGCGCGCTCCGGCCGGGGCGAGGCTGAAGCGCTCGAGCACCGCCCGCAGCACGATCTTCATCTCCTCCATCGCGAAGCTCGCCCCCAGGCACCGACGGCGGCCGCCGCCGAACGGGATCCAGGTATACGTCCCCGGCGGGCTTCCGATGAAGCGCTCGGGGCGAAACGCCCACGGCTCCGGATACAGCTCGGGGTCGTGGTGCACCAGGTGCGCGCTGGCGAGTAGGACGACCCCGGCCGGGTAGCGGTGGCCGCCGATCTGCACCTCGCGCTTGGCCAGCCGTGGCTCGGCGTTGGGCAGCACCGGCCGCAGGCGCAGGATCTCATTGATGGTGGCGGTCAGGTACTCGTCCTGCTCGGCCGCGTCGAGCTCGGCCGTCAGCCGTGACTGCACGTCCGGCTCGCGGGAAAGGCGCTCGAAGGCCCAGGCGAGCTGTGAGGCGGTCGTCTCGTGACCGGCGGCGAGCGCGGTCATCAGCTCGTCGCGGAGCTCGTGCTCGGTCATCGGGGTGGAGTCCTCGTGGCGCGCAGCGAGCAGCATCCCGAGCACGTCATCGCCGCGCGGATCGCCTCCGGCCGCTTCGGAGCGCCGCTCCTCGATCAGCTGAAAGATCAGCCGGTCCGCGCGATTCAGGCGATCCTGGAAGCGCCGCTGCGTCGCCGTCCAGCGCAGCGCGCGCTGCATCGCCGGGAGCACCGAGATCGGGCTTTCGCCGAACGCGAGCACGTCGGTCAACAGCCCGCGAAGCTGATCCAGCCGCTGCCCGCGCTCCAGGCCGAAGACCGCATGCAGGATGATCTCGAGCGTCAGGCGCTGCAGCCGCGGATGAAGCGCTACGGGCTCGCGGGCTGGCCAGGATTCCACCTCGCGCTCGGCCAGCTCGCCCATCACGCCGCGCAGACACTGCATCCGCTTGCCGTGAAAGGCCGGCAGAAGCAGCCGTCGTTGAGACAAATGTGCATCCTCGTCGAGCAGGATCACCGAGTTGCGCCCGACCACCGGCTCGAGGATCCGCGCCCCCTCACCCGGATGGACCGCGTCCGCGGGCATCGCGAAGAGCTCCTTGATCTCCTCGGGATCGGACAGGATCACGAACGGCGGCTGGAACGGAAGCTGGACCGTGACCCGCTTGCCGTAGCGGCGCAAGCGCTCGGCCGACGCGGTCGGGCGGGTCCAGGTTCCCAGCAGCTGCAGCGCCGCCGGCAGGCGGGGACCGGGTGGTAGGGCTCTCCTCAGCTCTCTTCGCATTCGATCTCCCTCGCTCCCGGGCCGGCCCTTAGTGAAGCTTTCTCAGAATGCGAGCCTAGAGGGTGTGAGAGTGCTCACACGACCCCCAGCGCAGACTGGCCGCGCTCGATCGCCAGCAGGGTCCGCTTGCGATCCAGGCCGCCGGTGTAGCCGCCCAGGGCGCCGCCGGAGCGCAGCACGCGGTGGCAGGGGAGCACGATCGGCAAGGGGTTGGCGCCAAGCGCGTTGCCGGCGGCGCGCGAGCCCCGCGGGCTTCCGGCGACCGCCGCCACGTCTCCATACGTAGAGACCGCGCCGTAGGGAATCGCCGCCGTCGCCGCGAGCACTCGGCGGCCGAAGTCACTGATCAGCCGCCAGTCGAGCGCGAGCTCGAACGCGCGGCGGCGCCCGCCGAAGTACTCGTCGAGCTCGCGGCGGGGCTCGTCCAGCTTGCGCGGCGCCGACAGCACGCGCGGCGACACGCGGGCCGCGACGTCCTCAAGCACCGCGTCCTCTTCGTCTGCGTCGAGATACGCGAGTCGCACCAGGCCGGCCGGGGTCGCCGCCAGCAGCAGCGTGCCGACCGGGGAGTCGAGCGTCGCATAGGCGACGTCGAGCAGGCCCGCGGCGGCGGCAGCGTCGGCCAGCTCCGGCGGGGATGCGAGATCGGCCCGCGCCGAGCGGCGCAGCTCCCGTTGCAGCGTTTCGAGCTGGGTCATGGTCGGGATTCCTCTCTGAGTCGGTTCAAGCCTTCGTGGACGTTTCGCCG
>JBPCQU010000159.1:0-4409 GCA_050997795.1 Solirubrobacteraceae bacterium
TGGGGCGACTACCGCGAGCAGCCGGTGTTCTAAGCGCTACACCCGCCGGTAGCGGGCGTCGGCGATCGAGTACAGCGCGAACCCGATCAACCCGACCGCGACCACGCCGAGCGCAAGCGGTCCGTAGCTGCTGTGCGAGAGCTTGCTGAGGGCTCCGTCGAGTCCGATCGCGCTGCGTGGGGAGTAGTCGATCGCGGCCTTGATCAGCCCGTAGCCGATCAAGCCGAAGACGACCATCCGCGCGAGGTGCCCGAACACTCCGAGCGCCGTGAAGCCGCGCTCGATCTCGCGGCTCATCTCGGCGGTCTTCGAGTCCTCGAGGAACTTGCGCGCGACGCCCTTGTAACCCTGGTAGAGCGCCACGCCGATCAGGATCGCGCCCGCCACAGCGACGATTACGACTCCGCCGGTCCAGCCCAGCACGCCGGCGGTCGCCTGCTTTGGATTGTTCGATCCGCCGGTGGTGCTCGCTCCGGTGAGGATCTCGACCGAGGTGACGCACACCGCGGCGTAGGCGAGGCCGCTGCCCAGAGCCGATACGCGGTCCAGCCCGGAGTGCTCCTCGCCACCGCCGGAGCCGACAGCGGCGCTCACCAGGCGCCAGATCGCGTAGCCGGCGAGGCCGATCGAGACGACGATCAGCAGCACCTCGCCGAGCGGCTCGTGGGCGATCGTCTCGAGCGCCCCCCGCTGGCTCGCCGCCTTGCCCCCCGAGCGGAAGGCGAGCTTCAGGGCGAGGATCCCGATCACGCCGTACACGACCCCGCGGGCGACCAGTCCCGCGCGCGCCAGCCACTCGAGCTCGGGCCGGCGTGCCGCCGCCTCGACTCCGTGCTGGGCGCTGCGAACCGGCCCCGGCGTCGAACTGGAGGTCATCGCCTGAGCGCCCGCATCCAGGCAGCGTATCGGCGACCCCGGCCGCGCCTCCGGTTGCGAGCGCGCGGCGGCCGGCGGCGCGGCCAAAGGAGCGACAATGACCTGCGTGCCTACCACCCCCCGCTTGGTCGGCGAGCGCGGAAAGCGCCGCACGGCGTCGCTCGGGAGAACGCGCGTGGCTGAGCGCACAGCGCTGCCCGGCGACGAGCTGATCCCCGACGCGGAAGTGGTGATGGACCGCGGTGCGTCGCTGGCGGCGTCACCCGAGCAGGTGTGGCCGTGGCTGCTTCAGCTCGGCAAGGGGCGGGCCGGCTGGTATCTCAGCCGTCGTCTCGAGCGCTTAGTTCCGCGGCGCAACCGCGCGCTCAGGGCGATCGAGCCTTCCTATCAGCAAGTCGCTGTCGGCGATCGAGTCGCCGATTATGGTCCGGACGGCTGGTTCGAGGCCCGGATCGTGGACGCCCCGCGTGCGCTCGTCTGGTGGTCAGAGCGCGGGCGCGACCTTCAGTTCACCTGGGCGCTGGTGCTCGAGCCCGCAGGTCCCCATCGCTGCGAGCTGCACGCCCGGCTGCGGATCAACCGGAAGATCGGCCGCCGGTTGCCGACCCTCGTACAGCTCGGGGCTGATCTGTTCGACCGGCTGACGATCAGGATGATGGTCGCCGGTCTGCGCGAGCGGCTCGCGGACGCCTGACGTCCTCGTGCTGGAGGTGCTCGGACAGCTCCGAGACGGCGTCGGCGAGGATCTTCGAGAAGCTGTCCTCGGTCGTGATGTAGCCGAGCTCCTCGTCTGACGCCCGCGCCGAAGTCTGCTGATCCCGCGCGGTCTCGGCGGCTTCGCGGGCGGCCTTCCGCGCGCGCTCGCGGGCCGCGCGGGCCGCCTCGAGCTCCCGCTCCAGATCGGCCAGGCGTGACTCGACGTCCGGATCGGCGCCGGACCTCGGCCTCCCCGAGCCCTCGGCAGTCGCGCGTAGCGCCCGGATCTGGGCGTAGGCCCGCTGCACCGCCTCGAAGCGCTGCGCGGACTCGGCCGAGCAGGCGTTGTGATCTGGGTGGTGAAGCTGCGCCAGCCTCCTGTACGCCGCGCGCAGCTCGGCGTCCGAGGCGCGGGACGTGACGCCGAGCGTCTGGTACGGGTCCGGGCTGCGGTCGATCATCCTGCGCCCAGGCTGCGGGTCAAGAACTCGGCGCAAACGCAGAACAGCGCCGGACAGGCGAGCCGGAAGCGGAAGGTTGTGTCCAGACGGTCCATTCGAGCGCCCCGCTCAGACTACCGGCGCGCCGCCCGCCGGACCCTGGGGTGTGGCCGGGGTGGTGGGACTGCTCGGGCGGTTGTCGCCGGGGGCGTCGGGCGCCCGGATCCACTGCAAGATCCGTCCGCCCTCGATCAGGAAGTTCGTGCGCGCGGTCTGGCCGGCGCCCGAGCCGCAGCTGCTGCCGCCCGGGCCGGGCCGGCCGGTAAGCGCAAAGAGCGCGTTCACGTACGGGCCCCGCTGGTCGGCCGAGATGAACTTGGCCCCGCACGGCAGCGTCTCGTTGGCGGCCTCGGCCTGCGTGAGGCTGTGGATCCTGATCAGCGCGACCGAGCCACCCGCGCCGATGCCGTTGATCAGTTCGCTCGGGAGCCGAAAGTAAGTGGCCGCGCTGCGCAGGTCGCCGCGCCGCAGGGCGCTCGACCATCCTTCGATCACCTTCACCGCGCCAGGGCTCGCCGGCGTTCCGGTTGGCGCGGGTGCCGGGATCGTCATGCCGCCCGCGCGCGGGCCACCCGCGTGCGGGGCGTGAGCCGGTGTGCGTCCAGTGGTGGCGGGCGAGCTCTTGGAGCTGCAGCCGGACGTCAACAGCGCCGCGGGCGCCAGCAACGCCCCGACGAGGAGCGCCAGCACGGCGGGCCGAGCTTCTGCCATTTCCAGATGATCGCAGGCGGAGTGATGGGCTCATTCTTCCCGCCGCGAATGCGGTCTCATTTCCCCGTCCGCCGAGCCTTTCCGTGATGCCAGTCAGGCCAAGCCTGGTTACCGCTTCCCGAAGTACGCCGCGTTCTTCTCGATGTAATGCTCCCACTCGGGCGGCACCAGATCCTCAGGGGTGATCGCATCCACCGGGCAGGCCTCGACGCAGGCGTCGCAGTCGATGCACTCCTCAGGGTCGATGTAGAGCTGATCGACACGCTCGTAGTCGGGCTCGTCGGGAGTGGGGTGGATGCAGTCCACCGGGCACACCTCTACGCACGAGTTGTCCTTGGTCCCGATGCACGGTTCGTTGATTACGTAGGCCACTGCGAGACTTCCTCCGCCCGACGTTTTTACGAGTGAGGCTAGAAAAATACCACCAGCGGTGATTTTGATTGGCCGAGCGTGAGTATGAAAAACTTTCGCGGATGGCTCCCGATGCGCCGGACAGCCCGGGCGACGTGTTGGCCCAACCGACTCGGGCCCGCTTGTTCGCCCGCCTGTCGAGCCTTGAACGGCCGGCGGAGACCGATGAGCTGGCCGGGGAGCTGGGACTGCACCCGAGCGGGGTGCGCGTCCATCTCGAGCGCCTCGAGAGGGCGGGCCTCGTCGCGCGCGTTCGGGCGCCTCAGCCCCGGGGGCGACCGCGTGACCGCTGGTCTGTCGCTCCCGATGCCCTCCCCGGCGGGGAGCCACCTGACGCCTACCGCCAGCTTGCGCGCTGGCTGGCCCGCAGCACGCCGCCCCGTCCCGGACGTCTGCGCGAGGTGGAGCGGGCTGGACGCGAGCTGGGTCGCGAGCTGCCTGCCCGCCCGGCCGGACCTGATGCCGAGCAAGCGATGGGTCGCACGCTCACCGCCTTGGGGTTCGCTCCTCAGCGTGAGCGCCACGAGCCCGGACGGGTGGTGTTCCGGCTGGGGAATTGCCCTTATCGCGACGCGGTCCGCGAGAACCGGCCGGTAGTGTGCACTTTGCATCGTGGGCTGACCCGCGGACTACTGGACGAACTCGAGCCCTCGGCGGTGCTGACGAGGTTCGTCGCCGAGGATCCAGACCGAGCGGGGTGCCTGATCGAGGTCGAGGGGTTCGCGCGGGCGTGAGCAGATCGCACCATTTTCGCGAGCCGTTCTATGAAAAGCTTTCATTCGTGCGCAGTGGGTCCCCGAGACCGAAAGCGAGCTCATGAAGAGCTGGGACATCAGGCGCCTGGACCTGCAACCGCATTCGCCGGAGATCCTCTCCAGCACGGATGATGCTCGTGCGATCTCCCTGGAGATTCCGGCGGGGGAGAGCCTCCAGGACCACCAGGTGCACGAGCGGGCGTGGGTCACCGTAGTCGATGGCGAGGTGGAGATCACTACCACGGACGGGGAGCCCGTGGTTGGCGGCCGCGGCTTGACAGTCGAGTTCGCGCCCGGTGAACGCCATGCCGTGCTCGCCCGCTCAACCGCGCGCCTGCTGCTGCTGCTCACCCCGTGGCCTGGCCCGGGACATCCAGGCACGATGGCGCTGGAGGACAAGGCCCAAGCCCGGGAGCGCGCAGCGGAGCACCGGGCCGCCCCGTGACCGCAGGCGCTCGCC
>JBPCQU010000192.1:0-5111 GCA_050997795.1 Solirubrobacteraceae bacterium
CGCCGGCACGAGCGCCCGCGCCGCCGACGCCCCCGCGGCCCGGCGCGCTCCTGCGCGGGATCGCCGCATCCACGGGCATCGCGCTCGGCCCGGTCCGCCGCCTGAAGCCGGAGCTCGAGCCGTCAACCGAGCCCGTAGCCCAGGCGCCCGAGGTCGAGTGGCAGCGCCTCGAGGCGGCGCGCGGCACGGCTCGGGAAGCGATCGAGCACGACCGCGCCGAGATGGCGCGCCGGGGCGCCGGAGGCGAAGCGGCGATCTTCTCCGCGCACCTCGCGCTGCTCGACGACGAGGCGCTCCTGACGCGGGCCCGCACCGAGATCGACGCCGGCGCCGCCGCCGAGACGGCGTGGCGCCAAGCCAGCGAAAAGACGGCCGAGCAGTGGCGCGCGCTTGACGACGAGCTCCTGCGTGAGCGGGCAGTCGACGTGGAGGACACGGGCCGCCGGGTGCTGGCGGCGCTGGCCGGCCGTCAGCCGCGTGCCGGCCTCGAGCGCAAAGGGGTCCTGGTGGTCTCGGAGCTGACGCCCGGCGACGCCGTCGCCCTCGACCCCGAGCTGGTGCAGGGGATCGCCACCGCGCACGGCACGGCCACGGCCCACGCGGCAATCCTCGCCCGGGCTCTCGGGCTCCCCGCGGTGGTGGGGCTCGGCCTCCCGGTGCTCGCGGTCGAAGATGGCACCCCCGTGCTGCTCGACGGCAGCGACGGCACGGTCCTGGTGGCCCCGAATGAGGACGCCGAGCGGCAGGCACGGGGCAAGATCGAGCGGACGGTGCTGCGCCGGCGCTCTGAGCTCGAACGCGCGGGCGAGCCGGCGCTGACGCGGGATGGAACCCCCGTGGAGGTGTCGGCCAACCTCGGTGGCGCCGGTGACGCGAGCGCGGCGGTGGCCCTTGGCGCGGATGGCGTCGGGCTGCTGCGCACTGAGTTCCTGTTCCTCGACCGCCCCGAGATCCCCACCGAGCAGGAACAGGCCCAGACGCTCGCCGAGATCGCCAGGGCGCTCGGGGGGCGCCCGCTGATCGTGCGCACGCTCGACGTCGGCGCGGACAAGCCGTTGCCGGCGCTGCCGATGGCTCCCGAGCGAAACCCGTTCCTGGGCCTCCGCGGGGTGCGGCTCTCGCTGCGCCAGCCCGAGCTGCTCGCCGTCCAGCTGCGCGCGATCCTCCGGGTGGCGGCCGAGCATCCGGTCAAGGTGATGTTCCCGATGGTCGCCAGCGTGGCCGAGCTCGAGGCTGTCCTGGCGGCGGTCTCGGAGGCGCGCTCCGCCACCGGCGTGTCGGCGCCGATGGAGGTCGGGATCATGGTCGAGGTGCCCTCCGCGGCCGTGCTCGCCGAGCAGCTCGCCCGCCACGTCGACTTCTTCTCGATCGGCACCAACGACCTCACGCAGTACGCAATGGCCGCCGAGCGGGGCAACGAGCTCGTCGCGGACCTGCTCACCGGACCCCAGCCCGCGGTACTGCGCCTCGTGCGCGCCACGACCGACGGCGCGCTGGCCCACCACCGCTGGGTCGGCGTCTGCGGCGAACTGGCCGGGGACCCCGCCGCCGCGCTGCTCCTCGTCGGGCTCGGAGCGCGGGAGCTGAGCATGGCGCCGCCGCTCGTCCCGGCGGTGAAGGAGGCGCTGCGATCGGTGACCCTGGCCGAGGTCACGGCGGCCGCCGAGCAGGCATTGGACGCCCGTGACGCCGTGCAGGCGCGCGCGTTCGCAGCCGATCTGCTGTGAGAAACCCGTTGGTAGCATCGCCTCCACCGTGGAGGTGGGCGCAGTCAAAGCAGCGAGGACTCCGAGCGCGCGCGCCAGCGCTCTGATCCTGGCCGGAACCAGCATCCGGATCGTCGTGATTCCGGTCGTGATGGGGCTCGTGCTCAGCCACTCCTACACGCCGGCGGCGATCGTTTTCGTGGCCGCCTCGAGCACGGACTGGTTCGACGGCCGGCTCGCCCGGCGCTGGAACGTGAGCTCGCGACTCGGCTCGTTCCTCGATACCACCGCCGACAAGCTGATGGTCACGGGCGCGCTGATCGCACTGGTCGCGGTGCAACGGTCGTCGCCTTGGCTCGCGATGGCGATCATCGGCCGTGAGCTCGTGCTGCTCGGCCTGCGCGCCGCGGTGGCCACCCAGGGGCTCCATCTCGAGCCGTCGATGCTCGGCAAGTGGAAGGCCACCGCCCAGTTCGCGGCGCTGACGCTCGTGATGATCCGGCCCGAGGTCACGATCGCTGGGCCCTTCCTCGACCAGTGGGTGCTCGCGATCGCGGCGCTGGTCACGGTCTGGTCGGGCGGCGACTACCTGGTGCGATTCGCCTCCACGTTTCGCGCCCTGCCGTGACCCGAGCGTTCGTCACCGGCGGCAGCGGCGTCGTCGGCCGGGCGCTCGTTGAGCGTCTGGTGGCGCGGGGCGACGAGGTGGTGGCGCTGGCGCGCTCGGCCCAGGCCGAGACGGTGCTCGGCGGTCTCGGCGCCCGGATCGTCCGCGGTCAGCTGCTGCACGAGGACGCCCTGTCTTGCGCGATGGAGGGCTGCACGATCGCCTTCAACGTCGCCGGCGTCAACTCGCTGTGCGTCGATGACCCGGCGCCGATGATGCAGACCAACGTGCAGGGCCCGCCCGCCGTCATACGAGCGGCGGGGCGCGCGGGCGTCCCACGGGTCGTGCACACGTCGTCGTCGGCGACGATCGGAGAAGCGCCCGGAGCCGTCGGGCGTGAGGATACGCCGCATCGCGGCTGGTTTCTCTCGACCTACGAGCGCTCGAAGACCGAGGGCGAGCGAGCGGCCTTCCAGGCCGGACGCGATACGGGGGTCGAGATCGTGTGCGTCAATCCCTCCTCGGTCCAGGGTCCCGGTCGGGCCGGGGGGACGGCCCGCTTCCTGCTCGCGTTCCTCGACGGGCGCCTGAAGGTGTTCGTGCAGACCAACGTCAGCCTGGTCGACATCGCCGACTGCGCCGAGGGCCATCTGCTCGCCGCCGAACGCGGCACGCCGGGCGAGCGCTACCTGCTGAGTGGGATCACGATGACGATCACCGAGGCGCTCGCGCTCGCCGCCGAGGTGGCCGGAGTCCAGCGCCGGCCTCGCCTCGTCCCACGTCCGGCCGCGATCGCCGCCGCGTACGCCGTCGAGCACGCGTGTCGGCTGGCTCACCGCCGCCCGCCGGTCTGCCGTGAGATGGTCAAGACGCTGCTGCACGGCCACCGCTACGACGGCTCCCGCGCCGCTCGCGAGCTGGGCGTGCAGTACACCAGCCCCAGCGAGACCTTGCGCCGCACTGTGCAGTGGGCCCAGAGCGCCGGCCTGCTGCGCCCGCAGTGAGCGCCAGGCCAGACCCCGGAAAAACCGGACCTCAGCCCAGATCGAGCAGCAGCTTGCCCTGCACGCCGCGCTCACGCAGCCGCGCGAACGCGTCCTCCACATCGGCGAGCGCGAGCACCGCGTCGATCCGCACGTGGATCGAGCCGTCGCGCAGCGCCTCCAGCGCGGCTTTCAGACCCGGGCGGCGCTCGTCGCGGCGCAGCTGCATGCCGCCGTATCCGAGCAGCGAGATCATCTTGCGGTACAGGACCTGCAGGTCGAACGTCACCTCGGCACCGGCCGAGGTGCCCAGCGAGACGATCCTCCCCCGCGCCGCGGCCACCTGCACGGCCGCGGCCACGTAGCCGCCGCCGAGGGGATCGAAGACGACCGTCGGCTCCAGCTCCGCCGCCTGCTGCGCCAGATCGTCGGGTCCCGTCACGAGCGCCCGGTCGGCCCCCTGCTCGGTGATCGCCGCGGCCTTCTCCGATGAGCCGGTCTGACCCCAGACGGTCGCACCGGCGGCGCGCGCGAGCGAGACGACCATGCTGCCGACCCCGCCCGAGGCGCCGAGCACGAGCACGCGGTCGTCCGCCGTCACCCGGGCCAGGTCGCGCACCACGTTCAGCGCAGTCAGGCCGGCGATCCCCATCGCGGCGGCGTCACGAGTCCGCACCCCCTTGGGCAGCTCGATCACGGCTTCGTCCGGAACCACCGCAGCCCGCGCCCAGACGCCGTCGCGCCGCGCGCCCAGGCCCTCGCCCGCCACCAGCACCCCGCGGCCGGCGAGCGTCCCCGCGGCCTCTGCGCCGAGCGTCCGCGGCAGCGGACCGTCAGGGTTGACCCGGCCCTCGGCCGCGTAACGGTCGATCGGGTTCACGCCCCCGAACTCGAGCTCGACGCGCACCTCGCCCTGGGCCGGTTCGGGAAGCTCGATCTCCTCGACCACGAGCGGCTCGCCGTGGCGGTGCAGGCGAGCGGCGCGCACGGTGCTCGAAGCGGGGGCCATCAGCAGACGGTTTAGCAGAGCCGCGGATGTCGATAATGGCCAGATGACAAACAACCCACCACTGCAGGCAACCGTGGCGCTCATAACCGGCGCGTCGAGCGGAATCGGCGCGGCGATCGCGCTGGCCCTGGCCGAGCGCGGGGCCGCGGTGGCGCTGGCCGGCCGCCGCCGCGACCGTCTCGACGGGCTGGCGGCCCAGATCTCTGACGGCGGCGGTAGGGCGGTCGCAATTGAGGCCGACATCAGCTCGTACGACCAGGCGAGGCGCATCGTCGAGCGCACGGTGTCCGAGTTTGGCCGCCTCGACACGCTGGTCAACAACGCCGGCGTGATGCTGCTCGGCCCGGCTGTCGGGGCGCCGCTCGAGGAGTGGGAGCGGATGCTTGCGGTCAACGTGCGGGGGCTGCTGTACTGCGCCCACGCTGCGCTCCCCCACCTCCTGAGCGCCGCCGAGGAGGAGCCCCGGCGGGTCGCCGACATGGTCAACATCAGCTCGGTCGCCGGGCGCGTCTCGCGCAGCGGAAGCGGCGTCTACAACCTGACCAAGCACGGCGTCGGCGCCTTCAGCGATTCGCTTCGCCAGGAGATCTCGGCCCGCCACGTTCGGGTCTCCCTGGTCGAGCCCGGCGCGGTGGACACCGAGCTGCGACTCCACAACCGCCCCGAGATCCAGGAGCAGATCCAACGGCGCTTCGGCGGCATAGAGATCCTGCGGGCCCAGGACATCGCCGAGGCGATCGCCTACATCGTCACGCGTCCGTGGCGGATGGCGGTCAACGAGATCCTGATTCGGCCCACCGAGCAGG
>JBPCQU010000052.1:0-6328 GCA_050997795.1 Solirubrobacteraceae bacterium
GAGGCGCGTGCGAGCGCGCCGATGTTGCCGCTTGATCTGTTCGCGCGGCGCAACTTCGCGGTCGCGAACGCTCAGACGCTCGCGATGTACGGCGGGATTGGGATCCTCGGGTTCTTCGTGACCATCTACCTGCAGCAGGTGGCCGGCTACAGCGCGCTGAAGTCCGGAGTCACCGGCTTCGTTCCAACCGTGATCATGTTCCTGCTCTCGGCGCGGATGGGGCGCCTGGCCGACCGCTACGGCGCGCGTCCGTTCCTGACCGTGGGTCCGTTGCTGGTCGCGTGCGGATTCTTGCTGATGCTTCGCTACGGGACCTCGGTCTCCTTGCTCGGTGACGTGCTGCCGGCGCTGGTGGTGTTCTCGCTCGGGCTGGCGGTTACGGTCGCGCCGCTGACCGCAACGGTCCTAGCCGATGCGCGCGACTCCGAGGCCGGAATCGCATCCGCCGTCAACAACGCGATCGCGCGGACGGCGGGGCTGATCGCGGTCGCCGTGTTCGGCGCGGCCGTCTCGGCTCATTACGCCACGCTGCTCGACCAGCGGCTCGGGGACCGCCTGCCCTCGTCGAGCCGCACTGCCGTGCTCGAGGCCAAGCGCCGCACGTTCGGGATGATCGAGGCGAGCGCGATACCCGCGGGTGAGCGTGCGTTCGCCGCCCACGCGGCCGCCACCGCGTCGCGCGAAGCGCTTCACCTCGCCGTCGAGATCGGCGGCGGTTTGCTGATGGTCGCTGGGACAGGTGGCCTCGCTCTGCGCACGCGGCGCCGGACCGCCGTGGCCGCCGGGGAATGCGCGGGGGGGCAGCTTTCAGGAGCTCCGCTGGCGGCCGCAGACTGCCAGCCGGTACCGGTGCAAGCCGCCGCGGCCGGCTGAGCAGGGCGCGGGGCCGGCGCCCGGACCGTGAGCCGGGGTGCTCAGAGCCCGAGCCGGGCGCGACTGGGCTCGGGCACGAGCTCCAGGTACTCGCCGTGGCGCTCGATATAGGACTTCACGAACGGGCAGAACGGGAGCACCGCGAGGCCTCGCGCGCGGGCGTCCTCGAGCGCGAAGGCGATCAGCCTCGACCCGAGCCCCCGCCCCTCCATCGCCGGGTCGATCTCGGCGTGCATGAGCGAGATCCGCTGCGGCTCGAGCTCATAGGTGAGTAGACCGGCGCGCGCGCCGTCGACGTCGATCGCGTAGCGGTCCGAGCCGGGCTCATCGGTTACCACGATTTCTGACATCGGTTGATCGTAGGACCTCCGAGCCGCCGGCGTGGTATCAGTCGCCCGCCCGCGCGATCGCCGCGTCCATCGCGGTGCCCGGCGCGTGCACGGCTGGGCCGTGCCCGACGACGAGCAGCGTGGGGTCGAGCGCACGCAGCTCTCGGGCCGACTGCAGATCGCGGGCCTTGTCGAAGGTCGCCATCGCGGCCAGCGGAAAAGCGGAGGTAGAAGTGGTTCGAAACCGCGACACCGCCAAGCGAGGTGAAGACATCGCCGGCGATCAACGTCCGGTCGCGGGTGTCCAGGAAGGCCACGTGTCCGGGCGAGTGACCAGGGCTCGGCACCACCTCGAGGCTGCCGACTCGATCGCCGGGCTGGAGCCGAACGTCGGGCGCGGTCGCCAGCTTGGGCCAGCTTCCGGTGAGCTTGCCCTCCACGACTTTCTCGCCGGCGTGGATCCGGGCATCGAGCTCTCCCATCAGAACCTGCACCTCGTGGCCTAGCTTGGCCTTCAGCTCGTCGACCGATCCGACGTGGTCGCCGTGACCGTGGGTGAGCGCAATCCGGCGGATCGGGGCGCCCGTCTGCTCGGCGGCAGCCAGCAACGCGTCGCCACCGCGCGAGATGGTCGTGTTGACGAGCGTTAGGCCATCGTCCTCCCTGACCAAATAGGCGTTGACGAACCGCAGGCGGGTCAGCTGCGTGAGGGTGTCGCTGAGGGGAGTGGTCTTCATGGGCGCATCAGCGTTCGGGCTTGAGCTTGCGCCAGCCCCCCGCGCGGTTGTTGGCAATGATGTGCTCGAACATGTCCGTGAGGGCAGGCGCGTTTATCGCCTCACCCTCGCGTACCCCCACGGTGCGAGCGGTCTTGTTGTCGTGGCCGGCGGTGATGATTCCGGCCGGGTCGGGGACGATCGCGCCATCGTAGAGAAATACGTTGACGTGGTCCTTGGCCGCCCAGCAGAGCGCAGATGTTGCCCGCCAGAACGAAGTACGGACGGTTGGTGCGCTTGATCGTTTCGACCACCCCGGGGTCGGAGGCGTGGACCAGATCGCGGACCTCGCGGCAAATCGCCTGCTGCCACTCGGGCAGAGCGTCGATGTAGGCGTCAACGCACGGGTCGGTGGAGTAGGTCACGGGGCTCGATGGTAGGCTGCCGTTCGTCGAGCAGCCCAGTGGGTTGACGGTACGAGGAGGAGTCTCATGGTCCGCATCTTCGCTGGGAGCATCGTCGCGACGCTCGTCGCGGCTCTGCTCGTCGCTATGCCCGCCGCCGCGCGGGTCGACTTCTCTGGTCCCGCGTTCAACATCCTGGCGCCGGGAGAATTTGGCGGACTTCCCGCCAACCAGTACTCCACCGACCAGGGTCAGCTCTACGACGACCTCACGCCGCTCCAGGGCCACGTGACCACGGCTGACCTGAGCCGCTACTACCTGTCGGAGAAGTTCGGCGTGACCGGCCCGATCGTCCGGCGAGAGCCGACGGGGCGCCCCGGTCTGCAGATCCTGCGCGACCGCAACGACATCCCGCACATTTATGGGCGCACCCGCGCTGACGTGATGTTCGGCTCGGGCTGGGTGGCCGCTGAGGATCGCGGGCTGCTCCTGCTCGAGGGCCTCGGGCCCGCCTATCTGGCCACGCTCGACGTCCCGGGCATCAACGCGTTCGGCCTCGTCACCTCCGCCCGTTCCTTCACGCCCAGCCGGCAGACGATCCGCTTCGTGGCCAGGCAGGAGAACGTGCTGCGGCACGCCGGCGCGTCGGGTCGGCAGGTGCTGCGCGATCTCCAGGACTGGATCGACGGGATCAACGCCTACGAGGCGTCCCCCGAGCAAGCCGGGCCGAAGCTGCCGCACGCCAAGCTGACCGATGCGATCGCGGGCTTTGCCTTCATCGGCTCGATCTTCGGCAACGGCGGCGGCAACGAGGTCGCCAACTCAGACTTCCTCGCTCGCCTGCAGCGCAGGCTGGGGCGCAAGGCGGGACTGAAGGTGTTCCGCGATCTGCGCGAGGTCAACGACCCCGAAGCCCCGACGACGATCAGCAAGCCGTTTCCCTACGACGGCGTGCCCAAGGGGCCGACCCCCGGTGCGATGGTCGTCGACCCCGGCTCGGAGAGCAGCGCCGAGGCCGCCGCCGTCACCGCGCACGCCGCCTCGCATCGCCTGGCGTCAAACTTCATCATCGCTGGGTCCAAGCACTCGGCGAACGGCCATCCGCTGGCCGTGATGGGCCCGCAGCTCGGCTACTACTACCCCGAGATCGTCATGCAGGGAGACCTGCACGGCGGGGGCGTCGACGCCCGCGGGATCATCGCGCCAATCGCGCCCTACGTGTTCATCGGCCGAGGCCGCGACTTCGCCTGGAGCTTGACCAGCGCCGACTCTGAAAACGAGCAGCAGTTCCTCGAGCAGCTGTGCAACCCCAACGGGAGCCGCCCCACTCGTTCCTCTACGCATTACCTGTACAAGGGCCGCTGCCGCGCGATGGCGCTCTTTGACGCCGGCCTGCTCGGAGCCGGTGGCGGCCAGCCCGCCCGTGAGCTGCGCTTCTACCAGACCGTCCACGGCCCGGTCAGCGGCACGGTCACAGTTCATGGCCGCCCCTATGCAGTCGCTCTCGACCGCTCGACGCGCGGCGACGAGCCAGGGGGCGAGCTGGCACTCAGCGCGCTGGACTCAAACCGAGTCCATTCCCCCGAGGAGTTCTTTCAGGCCGTCAATCACTTCGGAACCACGTTCAACTGGCCCTACATCGACAGCAAGCAGATCGCCTACTTCTCCTCCGGGCGGCTGCCGATCATGGCGCCCGGCACCGACCCGAGCCTTCCGACGCTGGGGACGGGCAAGTACGACTGGCGCGGCTGGCTCCCGCTGAGCCGGCACCCGCACATGATCGAGCCGCGCTCTGACATCCTCACCAACTGGAACAACAAGCCGGCACCGGGGTGGGGAGCCGCCTCGGATAACTACGGCTACGGCGCCCTTCACCGAGTGCAGCTCTACCGCGGCTTCACCAAGGGGATGCACGAGTCAAACGACGCCTCGATCATGAACCGAGCCGCGACCGAGGACCTCCGTGTGATCAAGGTCTGGCCGATCATCAGACGGGCCCTGAACGGGGGACGGCCGCCCAGCAAGCTCGCGGCGCAGGCCGCCGACCTCATCGACCGCTGGCGTATGCACGGTGCGAGCCGCATCGACCTGAATCTGGACGGGCGTATCGACGCACCGGGTGCGGCGGTCATGGACGCCGCCTGGACCGGTATCGCCACGGCGGTCATGCGACCGGTGCTGGGACCCCTGACCAACGATCTCGAGCAGCTGCTACCCACCAGCTCTACGCCTTCCTTCGATCCGGGGTGGTTCGGCTACGTGTCAAAGGACCTGCGCACGGAGTTGGGGATGAAGGTCCGAGGGCCGTACAGCCGCCGCTACTGCGGCAACGGGAGCCTCAGAGCCTGTCGAGCCTCCTTGTGGACAGCGATTCAAGCCGCCGCGGTGAAGCTCGAGGCGAGCCAGGGTCCGAGCCCCTCGGCGTGGTACTCGAGCGCCACCGCCGAGCGGATCGCGTTCATCCCCAAGTTGATCCCGTTCACCATGCGCTGGACCAATCGCTCCACCTTCCAGCAGGTGATCGAGTTCACCGGCCACGCCAGACCCTGACGCGATGAAACCTGGTTAGGGCGGTTGAGAACGGCGTGTGGCGGCTATGCACGGGCACCAGCTGTCCGCTCCGGCGCTCGATGGAACGTTGCTCGCCGGGAGAGCAGCTCGCTGCGCGTCTTGGGCTGGAGGTCTGTGCGGCCCTGAGGTCGTCCCTACCTCTTCGAGGATGCTTGGCGCTCGTCTTCGTAGCTGGGGTGTCCGGCGGCGGTGACGGCAAGGTCGATGGGGCATCGTCCGGTTTCATCGCAGGCGGCGTGATCGCAAAGTCGGCAGAGATGCCGGGCGGCCGGCCGGCCGTCAGGTAGGGCGGCGAGGACCTTCTCGAGCAGCGGGGCGAGCTGACGCCGTTCGCTGTCTGACAGGGGAGCGAGGCAGGACCAGTTTGGGTTCTCGCGGGCGTGGAGGGGTCGATGGTGCGGAATCCGTGGTGTTCCTCTCCGGACACGGTCGATCTCCTCCGAGGGGCAGGTCGTCGATCGCTTGCGCTTCCCGCGATGATGATCGAGATCGACGCGGCCGCGGTCGTGTCGATCCTGCTCGGCGTGTGGTGGTGCACGGGCGGCCGACCGCGGGGCGTCGGGCACATCTACCGACGGCCGACGATCACGACGTACTCGCGCGGGGAGGACACGCTTCCGTCCTCGAGCAGGTACCCACTGAGGAACTCGACGAAGGCGTCGTGCAACTCGCGCCGACGCTCCTGGCCAAGCGACTCGGCGAGCGCTTTGACTGGACCGAAGCCAGCGACGAATAGATCCCATAATGCCTCCGGCGAGCCGCCCAACAGCGGTGACTCATCTTCGAAGAACTCGAGGGTGAACGCATCGCCCAACAGGTCCTGTACGTGCTCGCGCCGCCCCCAGTCAAAGGGGTTCCCCGCCCCGTCGGGCGGCGGTGGCTGGAAGGCCGCGATCATGCGGTAGAAGCTCGCCATCGCGCCGCCCTGTCGCCACGCGGCCAGGCCGATCCGTCCCCGGGGCATGCAGATCCGGGTCAGCTCGTGCGCGACCGCCTGGTGATCAGGAGCAAACACCGCGCCGAGAGCCGAGCAGACCACGGCGAATGATCCGTCCGAGTAGGGGAGGTGCTCGCAGTCGCCGACGTCAAACTGGACCTCGACCCCGGCCTCAGCAGCGAGCCGCCGAGCGGTATCGATCAACGCTTCGGCGAAGTCCTGGCCCGTGACGACCGCGCCTCTTCTTGCTGCCCGGATCGCAACCGGGCCGGTGCCGGTCGCCAGATCGAGCCACCCTTCTCCCGAGCGCACCCCGAGCCGGTCGATCAGGTCCTCGTGGACGTCGGCGGCGTTATCAGCCACCAGCTCGTACTGCCCGCCTCCCCACGCCGCCGCCTGCCGTTCTTTCAACACCTCAAACGCCACGGGCGCCTCTCTCCGGTCGGTCCCAAATACTCGACAGCGACAGATCATCGCACCATTAGCGAGAGGCGGGTC